>JALORJ010000007.1 GCA_025459035.1 Burkholderiales bacterium | reverse complement strand
GGCTTGATGATCTCCTCGATCACCGCCTCGGTGAATTCGGGCTTCATGCGCGACTTGTCGAGGCTCATCTCCGGGGCGTGCTGCGTCGACAGCACGACGGTGTCGATCGCGGCGGGCTTGCCGTCGACGTAGCGCAGGGTCACCTGCGACTTGGCGTCGGGACGCAGCCACGGCAGCACCCCGCTCTTGCGCAGCATCGCCTGGCGCTCGACCAGTCGGTGCGACAGCTGCAGCGGCATCGGCATCAGCTGCGGCGTCTCGTCGCACGCGTAGCCGAACATCAGCCCCTGGTCGCCGGCGCCCTGGTTGAGGTAGTCGTCGCTCGCGCGGTCGACGCCCTGGGCGATGTCGTTGGACTGCTTGTCGTAGCAGACCATCACCGCACAGCCCTTGTAGTCGATGCCGTATTCGGTGTTGTCGTAGCCGATCCGCTTGATGGTCTCGCGCGCCACCTCGATGTAGTCGACGTGCGCGTTGGTGGTGATCTCGCCGGCGAGCACGACGAGGCCCGTGTTGCACAAGGTCTCGGCCGCCACCCGCGACACCGGGTCGTCCTTCAGGATCGCGTCGAGAATCGCGTCGGAAATCTGGTCTGCTACCTTGTCCGGGTGTCCTTCGGACACCGACTCGGACGTGAAGAGATAGTCGCTCACGGGCGGGCCTCCTGTTCGGGAATGTCGCGGCAGGATAGCAAAGGGTCTGCCAGGTCCCGTCGTCCGTGAACCCCCATGCGCCTGCCGTGCTCGTCCTCGTCCTGAAGCTCGCTGCCCGCCTGCCGCTGCGCGTGCTGCACGGTCTGGGCGCCGTGGCGGGCGAGCTCGCGCTGCGCTTCGGTTCCGGCTTCGCCCGCAAGATCGACCGCCATCTCGAGATCGCCGGGCTGGCGCGCGACGACCGCACCGGGCGGCTGCGCCGGCGCTCGGTGGCGCGCGAGATCGGCAAGGGCGCCTTCGAACTGCCGGCCGTGTGGTTCCGGCCGACCGAGGCGTCGGCCGCGCTCGTCACCGCCGTGCACGGCTGGCAGCACGTCGACGCGGCGCGCGCGGCCGGGCGCGGCGTGCTGTTCCTGACCCCGCACCTGGGCTGCTTCGAAGCTGCGGCGATCCACGCGGCGGTGCGGGTGCCGATCACGGTCCTCTACCGCCCGCCGAAGCTCGCGTGGCTCGAGCCGCTGATGCGCGCCGGCCGCGGCCGCGGGCTCGGGGCGCTCGCGCCGACGACGCTGGGGGGGGTGCGCCAGCTGCTGCGTGCACTGCGTGCCGGCGAGGCCGTGGGCCTGCTGCCCGATCACGTGCCGGGCTTCGGCGAGGGCGTCTGGGCCCCGTTCTTCGGCCACCCCGCCTACACGATGACGCTGGCCGGGCGCCTGCAGCAGGCCACCGGCTGCGTGGTGCTGCTCGCGTTCGCGCGTCGACTGCCGCGCGGCGCCGGCTACCGACTGACGCTCGAACCCATCGACGCGAACCTGTCGGGACCCGACGGGACCGCCCGCCTCAACGCCGCGCTGGAGGCCCTGATCCGCCGCTGCCCGGAGCAGTACCTGTGGAGCTACAACCGCTACAAGGTGCCGGCCGGCGTCACCGGCCCGGACGCGACGGCCACCACCACGGGGAGCACGCCCGGCGCCGCCGTGCGCCCGACCGGAGAGGCGCCTTGATCGCCGACGGCGCCGTGCGTCTGGTGCTCGGGGTGCTGTGGCTGCTGCATTTCCTGCCGCTGCGCGTGCTCGAGCCGATCGGACGCGGGCTCGGCGCGCTGCTGTTCGTGCTGGCGCGCGAGCGCCGGCATGTCGGTCGCACCAACCTGCGCCTGTGCTTCCCGGAGCGAGACGTGGCATGGCGCGAGGCGGTGCTGCGCAGCCACTTTCGCCGGCTCGGCCGCAGCCTGATCGAGTCCGGCATCGCGTGGTTCGGATCGGAGCACCGGCTGCGCGCGGTCGTGCGCATCGACGGGCTCGAACACCTCCAGCGCCTCGGCGCCGGGAAATTCATCGCGCTCGTGCCGCACTTCGTCGGCATCGATCTCGAAGGTATCCGCCTGACCCTCGAGTTCCGCGGGCTGGCCGTGTACGCACGCCAGAAGAACGCGGTCTTCGACCGCTTCCTGCTGCGGGCCCGCAGCCGCTTCAACGGCACGCGCATGGTGTCGCGCCAGGACGGCGTGAAGGCGATCCTGCGCGGGTTCCGCGACGGCTACGCCGTGCAGCTGTCGCCCGACATGGACCTCGGCGCGCGCGACGCGCTGTTCGTGCCGTTCTTCGGGGTGCCGGCCGCGACCGTCACGGCGCTGTCGCGGCTGTCGCGGCTCACCGGCGCCTGCGTCGTGCCGGTCGTCGTGCGTCAACTCGACGGTGGCGCGGGATACGCCATGCGCATCCATCCCCCGTGGGACAATCGGCCCGAGGACAGCGTCGAGGACGACACGCGTCGCATGAACGCGTTCATCGAAGCCTGCGTGCTCGACATGCCCGACCAGTACCTCTGGCTCCACAAGCGCTTCAAGACGCGGCCGGAGGGCGTCCCGGGGGTCTACGACTGAACGCCGCACCGACATGCGCAACACCGACGACTTCACGATCGAGCCGCTGCGAGAGATCGACATCCATCGACTCGCGCGGCTGGCGCGCGAGATCTGGCTCGAGCACTACGCGCCGATCCTGTCGATCGAGCAGATCGACTACATGCTGACGCAGCGCTACGACCCCGAGGTCATCCGCGACCAGCTGGGCAAGCCCGGCATCTGGTGGGACGCGATGATCCTGAACGGCACGCCGATCGGCTTCGCCGCGAGCGAGACCGGCGAAGATCCCGGGCGCATGAAGCTCGACAAGCTGTACGTGAAGACCTCGATGCAAGGGCGCGGGCTCGGTCACCGCCTGCTGACCCATGTCGAGAATCGCGCGCGCGCCCTGGGCCTGCACACGCTGTGGCTGCAGGTGAACCGCCACAACACCACGGGGATCGCGTTCTACGAACGCGCCGGATTCCGCACCGAGGCCGAGGCGAAGTTCGACATCGGCGGCGGCTTCGTGATGGACGACTTCCTGATGGAGAAGCCGCTGACCGCGGTGGCCGGATGAAGCTCGCGTTCACCAAGATGCAGGGCGCGGGCAACGACTTCGTGATGGTCGACGCGACACGGGCGCCGATCGTGCTGTCGCCGGCTCAGGTGCGCTGGCTCGCGGATCGTCGCTTCGGAGTGGGCTTCGACCAGCTGCTGATGGTCGAGCCGGCGCGCTCGGCCGACACCGACTTCCGCTACCGCATCTTCAACGCCGACGGTGCCGAGGTCGAACACTGCGGCAACGGCGCGCGCTGCTTCGTGCGCTTCGTGCGCGACCGCGGCCTGACCGATCGCGACCGCCTGCGCGTCGAGGTCGCGCGCGGCGTCATCTTTCCGCAGCTCGAGCCCGACGGCACCGTGAGCGTCGACATGGGCGCGCCCGAGTTCGAGCCGGCGCGCATCCCGTTCGACGCGCCGGCGCGTGCCGTCACCTACCCCCTCGACGTCGACGGCAGCGTACGCACGATCGGCGCGCTGTCGATGGGCAACCCGCACGCGGTGCAGGTCGTCGACGACGTCGACACGGCGCCGGTCGCGACCGAGGGTCCGCGCATCGAGGCGCATCCGCGCTTCCCGTTGCGCGTGAACGCCGGCTTCCTGCAGGTCGTCGACCGACGCACGGCCCGGCTGCGGGTGTACGAGCGTGGTGCCGGCGAGACGCTCGCATGCGGCACCGGCGCGTGCGCCGCCGTGGTGAGCGGCGTGCTGCGCGGCCTGTTCGACGCGGACGCACCGGTGGCCGTGCACACGCGCGGCGGCGTGCTGGTGATCCGCTGGGCCGGCGACGGCGCCGCCGTGTGGATGCGCGGCCCCGCCGAGACCGTCTTCGAAGGCAGCGTCGACCTCCCGGATCTGCAGGAGCCTTCCGGACCACCACCGTGACGCTTTCGCGGCCGCGCGACAATCGCCCGGCCGCGTCCCGACCTCCCGCAGGAGCTTCCATGTCCCTTACCGCCGACGCCGTCGCGCAGTTCCTCCGCGACAACCCGGCGTTCCTCGACGCGCATCCCGACGTTCTCGACGCGCTGACGGTGCCGCCGCCGCATGGCGGCCAGGCGATCCCGATCGGCGAACGCCAGCTGGCCGCGCTGCGCGATCGCAATCGCGCCCTCGAGGACAAGCTGCGCGAGCTGGTGCAGTTCGGCCAGGAGAACGACGCGACGATCGAGCGCATGCACCGCTTCGCGCTCGCCGCGATGGCCGCACGCGATCTCGACGCGCTGCTCGCGACCGTGCTGTTCCATCTGCGCGAGGACTTCGCGGTGCCGCATGTCGCGCTGCGGCTGTGGACCGTTGGCGCCGACGCCCGCCCCGAGTCGACCCCGACCAGCCCCGAAGTGCGCGTGTTCGCGGACAGCCTGGGCGAACCGTACTGCGGCGCGCAGGCGATGTTCGAGACGTCCGGCTGGTTCGGCCCGGCGATGCCGGCACCGGCGTCGTTCGGTTACCTGCCGCTGCGCACGGCGTCGACCTTCGGTGTGCTCGCGCTCGCATCCGATGCGCCCGAGCGCTTCGCGGCCGGCACCGGCACGCTGTACCTGCGCCGCATCGGCGAGCTGACCAGCGTCGCGCTGGCGCGCTTCGTCACCCCGGCGTGAACCTCCCGCACCGCGCCGCGCCGACCGCGGCGGACCGCATCGCGGCCCTGATCGACGGCTTCGGCACGCACATCGGCGCCGAACGCCGGCTCGCGGCGCGCAGCGTCGACGCGTACCTGCGCGACGTGCGCGAGCTCGTCGCCACCTGCGCGCCGCTCTGCGTCGACGCGCTCGGTCCGCACGACATCCGCCGCTGCATCGCGAAGCTGCACGCGCGCGGCGTCGGCGGCCGCTCGCTGGCGCGACGCCTGTCGGCGTGGCGGGCGTTCTACGGCTGGCTCGCGCGCGATCACGGCTTGCCGACCAACCCGGCGCTCGGCATCCGGGCACCGCGGTCGCCGAAGCGGCTGCCGAGCACGTTGTCGGTCGAACAGACCGCGCGCCTGCTCGAAGCCGCGCCGACGACGTGGGAGGACGTGCGCGACGCCGCGATGTTCGAGCTGATGTATTCGTCGGGCCTGCGGCGCGCCGAGACCGTCGCGCTGACGCCCGCCGATGTCGACCGCGCGGCCGCCGAAGTCCGCGTCACCGGCAAGGGGGCGCGCACGCGCGTGGTGCCGGTCGGGCGTGCGGCGCTGGCGGCGCTCGACGCATGGCTCGCGATCCGCGGCGACATCGCGCAGGCCGACGAGCCCGCGCTGTTCGTCGGCCGGCGCGGCACCCGCATCAGCGGCGAGCAGCTGCGCCTGCGCCTCGCGAAGCTCGCCCGCCGCCAGGGCCTCGATGCTCGCGTGCATCCGCACGTGCTGCGCCATTCGTTCGCGACCCACGTGCTGCAGTCGAGCGGCGACCTGCGCGCGGTGCAGGAGCTGCTGGGCCACGCGAGCCTGTCGACGACGCAGGTCTACACCCATCTCGACTGGCAGCGCCTCGCACAGGTCTACGACGCGGCACATCCCCGCGCGCGCCGGACACGACCCGCCTGATCGCCACCGCGGGCGCCGCATCGCGCCGCCCGCTCCTGCCCTCTTCGCGGCGCGCGGCCCGGACCGGCCGACACGACGCTCCAACGGACCCCCATGAAGAAACTGATCCTCAAGCCCGGCCGCGAGAAGTCGCTGCAGCGCCGCCATCCGTGGGTGTTCTCGGGCGCCATCGCGCGCGTCGACGGCGATCCGCTGTCGGGCGACACGCTCGAACTGCGCTCGTCCACCGGCGGCTTCCTCGGCTGGGGCGCGTGGAGCCCGCAGTCGCAGATCTCGGCGCGCCTGTGGGACACGCACGAGCGCACCGTCGTCGACGACGCGTTCTTCCGCGCGCGCGTCGAAGCGGCTGTCACGCGCCGCGCGCATCTGCTGGCGGGCGAACCGCGCGAGGCGATCCGCCTCGTCCACGGCGAGTCCGACGGGCTGCCCGGCGTCACGATCGATCGCTTCGCCGACTGGATCGTCGTGCAGCTCACCAGTGCCGGCGCGTGGCGCTGGCGCGACGCGATCGTCGAGGCGGTGCGCGAAGTCACCGGGCTCGAGAAGGTGTTCGAACGCTCCGACGGCGAAGTGCTCACGCTCGAAGGCCTGGAGCCGCGCATCGGGCCGGTGACGCCCGAGGTCGAGCCGCCCGAGCGCATCGCGATCGAGGAAGCCGGACTCGTCTTCGGCGTCGACGTGCGCCACGGCCACAAGACCGGCTTCTATCTCGACCAGCGCGACAACCGGGCGCTGGTGCGCGACCTGGCGACCGATCGCGAGGTGCTGGACTGCTTCAGCTACACCGGTGGCTTCGCGCTCAACGCGCTTGCCGGCGGCGCCGCGTCGGTGACCGCCGTCGACGCGTCGGGCGAAGCGCTCGCGCAGCTGCGCGACCACGCACGCGACAACGCGCTGGCCGACGATCGGCTGTCGACGCTCGAAGGCGACGTGTTCCAGGCGCTGCGGCGCTTCCGCGACCAGAACCGCAAGTTCGACCTCATCGTGCTCGATCCGCCGAAGTTCGCGCCGACCCAGGCGATGGCGGAGCGCGCGGCGCGCGGCTACAAGGACATCAACCTGTGGGCGATGAAGCTGCTGAAGCCCGACGGCGTGCTGTTCACCTTCTCGTGCTCGGGCGGCGTCAACCGCGGCCTGTTCCAGCAGATCGTGGCCGGCGCCGCGATCGACGCGGGCGTCGAGGCCTACGTGCTGCACCACATGACCGCCGCGGCCGACCATCCAGTCACGCTGACCTTCCCGGAAGGCGAGTACCTGAAGGGTCTGATGCTCGCGACCGACCGATGAGCGACGCCGGCGCCGCGACGACGCGGCTGCTCGTGGTCCGCCACGGCGAGACCGAGTGGAACGCGCAGCACCGCATCCAGGGCCACCTCGACAGTCCGCTCACGGCGCGGGGCGAAGCGCAGGCGCGCGCACTGGCGGCGGCGCTCGCGCGCGAGGCGCCGCTCGCCGCGATCTACGCGAGCGACCTCGCGCGCACGCAGGCCACGGCTGCACCGACGGCCACCGCGACCGCGCTGCCGATCCGGATCGATGCCCGCCTGCGTGAACGCCACCTCGGCTGCTTCCAGACCCTCACCTTCGCCGAGGCCGACGCCCGCTGGCCGGCGCTGTTCGCCCGCTATCGTGCACGCGATCCGCACATCGATCTCGACGGCGGCGAATCGCTCGTCACGGTGCGCGACCGGGTCGCGGCCGCGCTGCACGCGATCGGCGCGCGCCATGTCGGCGACACCGTGCTGGTGGTCACGCACGGCGGCGTTCTCGATCAGGTGTACCGGCTCGCAACCGGCATGCCCCTCGAGGCACCCCGTACCTTCGACATCGAGAACGCGGCGCTCAACCGCGTCGACTGGGTGGCCGGCACGCTCGCGCTGGTCGCGTGGGGCGAGCCGATCGGCGACGCTGGCGCGGGCGCACCGGCGGAGTTCTGACCCGACGCGCGCCGCGCTCAGAACGCGCCGTCGATGCCCACCATGACGGTGCGACCGCCGAGCGGCGACAGATCCTTCAGCGTCGAGGTGTGCAGGCGCACCTCGTCGTCGGTCAGGTTGAACACCTTCAGGAACACCGAGAGCTGACCGAGCGCGGTGCGCGGCAGCGCGTAGCTCGCCGCGGCGTTGACCAGCGTGTAGCGATCGGTCGGCAGCTCGTTCGCGGTCACGCGCCCCTGCGACTCGGCGCGCGTGACGTCGACACGGAAGCTCGCGCGATCGACCCGATACAGCACCGCCCCCAGCACCCGCAGCGGAGCGATGCGCGGCAGCGGCAGGCCGGTGGTGGCATCGGTCGCGCGCGTCCAGTCGACGCCGAGGTCGAAGTGCAGCGTGCGCTCCGCGTCCTCGATCGCGTGCACGCGCGCGTTGGCCTCGACGCCGCGGAAGTTCGCCTTCACGCCGCGGAACACGGCTTCCGGCAGGTCGTCGTCCGGGTCGAGCGGATCGCGGATGTTCGTGATGCCGTTGGGAAACAGGCCGATGAAGTTCGAGAAGCGGTGCGCGAACACGCCGGCGCTCCCGGTCACGAAGCCGGTGCGCTTGCGCAGCGCGACATCGAACGCGGTCGAGCGCTCGAGCTTCTGGTCCGGATTGCCGATCTCGAACACGCCGGTGGCGACGTGCGGGCCGTTGGCGAACAGCTCGACGTAGTTGGGCGCGCGCTCGTTGTACGACACGTTGGCCGCGACCGCGAAGCCGGACTCCCCGAACGGGACGAGCGCGCCGGCCGAGCCGCTGGCCGCGGTGAAACTGCGGGCGCGTCCCGGCCCGAACGTCGGGTCGTCCTCCGAGCCGACCTCGGTGCCGTCCACACGCCCGCCCGCCGACAGTCGCGCCGTGCCGAGCGCCGTCTCCTCGTAGAGGAACGCCGAGGCCACGCGGGTGCGCACGACCGGCACGAACTTCTCGTCGCCGACGGCCGAGAACTTCGTGTCCGCGCCCTGGAAGCCGAACGCGCCCTCGAAGCGGCCGACCCGAGCATGGCGGATGTCGATGCGGCCGTCGACGCCGTCGTTGCCGAAGCGCGTGCCGGGGTCCGGCCCCTCGAACTCGGTGTGGCGGTAGTTGGTGTAGCCGGTGCGGAACTTGACGCCGTCGATGAAGCCGCCGAGCGCGGAGAACTCGCCCGCGATGTCGTAGCGCTGCTTGATCATGTCGATCGTGACGTCCTTCTCGGCGACGGTGCCGTAGGTCGAGCGCATCTCGCTCGCGGACACGCCGACGAAGCCCTTCTCGAACAGCACCGATCCGCCGGCACCGAAGCCCTCGGTGTCCGACGCGCTGTTGGGCTGGCGACCGCTCGCCTCGTCCTCGCCGGCCGGCAGCGGCGACTGCGCGCGCAGCCGCTCCGAGCGCGCGAAGCCCGGGATGCGCAGATCCGACGTGTTGCGCTTGAACGCGTCGACGTGCAGGGCGAAGCGGTCGGTGCCGCCGTCGAGCTTGACCACACCGCTGCGCTCGTCGCCCGCGCCGCCGTAGCGCAGCCCCACGGATCCGCCGAAGCCGCCTTCCGGCGCGGCGGACGGGATGCGGTTGTCGATCACGTTGACCACGCCGCCGATCGCGGACGCCCCGTAGAGCAGCGTCGCGGGGCCTCGCACGATCTCGACGCGCTCGGCGAGCAGCGGCTCGTAGCCGACGGCGTGATCCGGGCTCGCCCCCGACGCATCGACGATGCCGACCCCGTTGGTGAGCAGGCGCACGCGCTCGCCGTCGAGGCCGCGGATCACCGGACGGCTCGCACCGGGCCCGAACCAGCTCTGGTTCACGCCGACCTGGCTGCCGAGCATCTCGCCCAGTGTCGGCGCCATCCGGTACTGCAGGCGCGGACCGGCGAGCACATCGGCCGGCTGAACCATGTCGAGCAGCGCGCTGCCCAGCGGATTGGCGGTCACGACCACGCCCGGCGCCTCGAACTCGTCGGGGACCGGCGCCGGTGGTTGCTGCGCACGGGCAGCGGCGGCGGTGCAGGCAAGCAGGGCGATGGCGGTGCGGCGGCAACGGGACATCAGGTGAACTCCTGTCGTGTGCACACCCCGCGGCGGCATCGGTCCGCAAGCCGCGATCGCGCGCAACGCACTCGTGTGGCATATCGGCGGCGCGGTTTTCGCACGCCCGGCCCGCGCTGCGCAAGCGCGGCGTTGCCGCCCGGCGCGTGCCGCGGCTACCCTCGGCCGGATGACCTCCGCGCCCGAACCGCACGCATCCGCCGCGACGGCCGGTGCCGACACCGCCCTCGCGGCGGCGCTCGCGTACGCGAGCGGCGCCGCCGGACGCGCGCGCGAACTGCTCGAAGACGCCATCATGGGCGGCGCCGACGATCGGCGCCCGTGGCGGATGCTCGCGTCACTGCATGCGCGCGAAGGGCGCTTCGCCGCCGCCGATGCGCTGGAAGGCCGCTATCGGCTGCGCTTCGGCGAACCGGCGCCCGAAGAGCGCGCGCGTCAGCGCGCCGATGCCCGCCTGCCGGCGGTCCTGCAGCGCGACGGTGCCGCGGCCGTCGTGTTCGGCGGCCGTCTCGACGACGCCGCGGACGGCGCGTTCGAACGGCTCGACGCGATCGCGACCGCGCATCCGATCGTGCGCGTCGACCTCGCACGCGTCACCGCGATCGAGCCCGCCGGTGGCGAACGTCTGCGGGCACGCATCGAAGCCCTCGTCGATGCCGGCGTCGGCGTCGTGCTGACCGGCGCGGGACGCGCGGTGCAGGTCCTCGCCCGCGCCATCGAGACCGAAGCCGACCCGAGCGCGCACTGGGCGCTGCTGCTGCTGGCGCACCGCCTGCTGCACGACGCGCCGGCGTTCGAGCGCGCCGCGATCGAGTACGCGCTCGCGACCAACCAGCCGCAGCCGCAGTGGGAGCCGGTGCTGATGCCGCACCCCGATGGCGGCAGCACCGACGAGCGCCGCGGGGCGCCGCGCTTCGGCGGCCGCGAGATGCTGCCGTTGCGGGGCCAGATGCTGGGCGACGACGCGGCCGAGTTCGCCCGCATCGACGCGTGGGCCGCGGACAACCGCTGGGTCAACCTCGACTGCTCGGCGCTGGTGCGCATCGATCGCGGCGCCGCGCAGCGGCTGGCCACACGGCTCGCGGGGCTCGCCGCGGCCGGCCACGTCGTGCGCCTGCTGCACGTCGATCCGCTGATCGCGCCGCTGCTCGAACATCTGGGCGTGACCGCGGCCGCGGTCGTGGCCGAGGCCTGACCGGCACCCACCGCTTCACCTCCAGCACCGCACAGCGACCCCGATGGACCAGTATCACGGCACCACGATCGTGTCCGCGCGCCGCGGCCGCCAGGTCGCACTCGGCGGCGACGGCCAGGTCACGCTGGGCAGCATCGTCATCAAGTCGACCGCCCGCAAGGTGCGCCGCCTGCACCATGACCGCGTGCTCGCGGGCTTCGCCGGCGGCACCGCCGACGCGTTCACGCTGTTCGAACGCTTCGAGGCCAAGCTCGACCGCCATCAGGGCCATCTGGTGCGTGCCGCCGTCGAGCTCGCGAAGGACTGGCGCACCGACCGCATGCTGCGCCGGCTCGAGGCGATGCTCGCGGTCGCGGACCACGACGCATCGCTGATCGTCACCGGCAACGGCGACGTGCTCGAGCCCGAGCACGGCCTCGTCGCGATCGGCAGCGGCGGCGCCTACGCGCAGGCCGCTGCGCGCGCGCTGCTCGATCACACGACGCTCGCGCCGGCCGACGTCGTGCGACAGGCGCTCACCATCGCCGGCGACATCTGCATCTACACGAACCAGCAGCACGTGATCGAGACCCTCGACTAGGCATGTCGACGATGACCCCGCAGGAGATCGTCCACGAGCTCGACAAGCACGTGGTCGGTCAGCACGACGCGAAGCGTGCGGTGGCGGTGGCGCTGCGCAACCGCTGGCGCCGGCGCCAGGTGCCGGAGCCGCTGCGCCACGAGATCACGCCGAAGAACATCCTGATGATCGGACCGACCGGAGTCGGCAAGACCGAGATCGCGCGCCGCCTCGCGCGCCTCGCGGATGCGCCGTTCATCAAGATCGAGGCGACGAAGTTCACCGAGGTGGGCTACGTCGGCCGCGACGTCGACACGATCATCCGTGACCTGGTCGAGACGGCGATCAAGCAGCTGCGCGAAGGCGACATGCGCCGCGTGCGGCATCGCGCCCAGGACGCCGCGGAGGAGCGCATCCTCGACGTGCTGCTGCCGCCGGCGCGCGACACCGGCTTCGGCGCACCCGCCGAACCCGACGCGGGCGCGGGTGCGACGCGGCAGAAGTTCCGCAAGAAGCTGCGCGAAGGCGAACTCGACGATCGCGAGATCGAGCTCGACGTCGCCACGGCGCCGACGCAGGCCGAGATCCTCGCTCCGCCCGGCATGGAGGAACTCACGTCGCAGATCCAGGGCATGTTCCGGCAGCTGGGCGGGGGGCGTCGCCGCACACGCAAGCTGAAGGTGGGCGAGGCCTTGCAGCTGCTGATCGACGAGGAGGCCGCGAAGCTCGTCGACGACGACGATCTGAAGGCCCGCGCGATCGCGGCCGTCGAGTCCGACGGCATCGTCTTCCTCGACGAGATCGACAAGATCGCGAGCCGCGGTGACCTGCACGGCGCCGACGTGTCGCGTCAGGGCGTGCAGCGCGACCTGCTGCCGCTGGTCGAAGGCACCACGGTGAACACGCGCCACGGCATGGTGCGCACCGACCACATCCTGTTCATCGGCAGCGGTGCCTTCCACCTGTCGCGGCCGTCCGACCTGATCCCCGAACTGCAGGGACGCTTCCCGATCCGCGTCGAGCTGGGGTCGCTCGCGGTCGAGGACTTCGAACGCATCCTGACCGGCACCGACGCGTGTCTGGTGCGGCAGTACCAGGCGCTGCTCGCGACCGACGGCGTCACGCTCGACTTCACGCCGGACGGCGTGCGCCGGCTGGCCGAGGTCGCGTGGCGCGTCAACGAGACCACCGAGAACATCGGCGCACGCCGGCTGCACACGGTGATGGAGAAGCTGCTCGAGGACGTCGCGTTCGACGCCGGCAACGGACCCGACCGTGCCGTGACCATCGATGCGGCGGTCGTCGACGCGCGGCTCGGCGCCATCGCGGCCACCGAGGATCTCGCCCGCTACGTGCTCTGACGGTCGGCGCGCGCACGCGCCCCGCGTGCGTGCCCCGTGCACCGCCGCGGGTCGCAGCCCGATCGCGCGCACCCCGGGCGATACACTGGCCGCGCCCTTCGACGATCGTCCCGCGCCCTCATGAGCGACCTGCCCGGCACTGCCTTCCACCTCGACGTGCAACCGCGGCTGCCCGAGCGGCTGCGCCGCATCGAGGACCTCGCCGGCAACCTCTGGTACAGCTGGGACCGACCCACGCGGATGCTGTTCAAGCGTCTGCATCCGGCGCTGTGGGACGCGGTCGCCGGCAATCCGCGGGCGGTGCTCAAGCGCGTCGACCAGAAGCGCCTCGACCAGGCCGCCGAGGACCCGGGCTTCGTCGCCGCGTTCAACCGCTCGCTGTCCGCGTTCGAGACGTACCGCGACGAGTCGGTCCGCCGCGCGGCCTCCGAATGGCTGCGGCACAACGATCTGGTCGCGTACTTCTGCGCGGAGTTCGGCTTCCACGAGTCGATGCCGATCTACTCCGGCGGTCTGGGCATCCTCGCCGGCGACCACTGCAAGGCCGCGAGCGACATGCGCCTGCCGTTCGTCGCCGTCGGCCTGCTGTATCGACAGGGCTACTTCACGCAGCGCATCGACGCCGACGGTCACCAGCAGCCGGTGTACCGCGACACCGACTTCGACGACCTGCCGATCGCGCCGGTGCGCCGCGCCGACGGTGCCGACGTGTGCGTGCAGGTCGAACTGCCCGGGCGCGTCGTCACCGCGAAGGTGTGGGAAGCGCGTGTCGGCCACGTCACGCTGTACCTGCTCGACACCGACCTCGACGTCAACACGGCCGCCGATCGCGGCATCACGCACCAGCTCTACGGCGGCGATCGCACGATGCGCATCGAGCAGGAGATCGTGCTCGGCGTCGGCGGCGCGCGTGCGCTGGCAGCACTCGACGTGAAGCCGACCGTGTTCCACATCAACGAAGGCCACGCGGCGTTCCTCGTGCTCGAACGCGTGCGCGCGCTGGTCGCGCAGGGGCTGGCGTTCGACACCGCGCTCGAAGCAGTCGCCGGCAACACGGTGTTCACGACGCACACGCCGGTGCCGGCCGGCCACGACCACTTCCCGCACGACATGGTCACGACGTACTTCGAGCCGTGGCTCGCGTCGCTCGGCGTGTCGCGCGAGCGCTTCCTCGACCTTGGCCACACCGACGGCGAGGCCGAGTTCAACATGACGGCGCTCGCGGTGAAGGGCTCGCGGCTGCACAACGGCGTGTCACGCATCCACGGTGGCGTGTCGGCGCGGATCCTGCGCGCCATCTGGCCCGACATCCCGCCGGCGGAGAACCCGGTCGGGTTCGTGACCAACGGTGTGCACGTCCCGACCTTCCTCGCGCAGGAGTGGGGCGACGTGTTCGACCGCTACCTCGGCTTCGACTGGGAGCGACACCTCGCCGAAGCGTCGTTCTGGAAGCGTGTCGAGGACATCCCCGACCACCTGTTCTGGAGCGTGCGCCAGTCGCTGAAGGCGCGGATGCTGTTCTACGTGCGCCAGCGGGTGGGCGCGATGCACGCGCGCAACGGCGGCTCCGACGCGCAGCTCGACCGGATGCTGCGCTTCGCCGATCCGCAGCAGCCGCAGGTGCTGACCATCGGCTTCGCGCGTCGCTTCGCCACGTACAAGCGCGCGACGCTGCTGCTGCGCGACCGCGAGCGGCTGAAGCGGATCATCGGCCAGGCTGACCGCCCGGTGCTGTTCGTGTTCGCCGGCAAGGCGCACCCGGCCGACGGCCCGGGACAGGCGCTGATCCGCGACATCGCGCGCCTGCCGCGCGAGGACCGCTTCTTCGAGGGTCGCGTGCTGCTGGTCGAGAACTACGACCTCGCGCTCGCGCGCCGCGTCGTCGCGGGCGTGGACGTGTGGCTCAACAACCCCGTGTATCCGCTCGAGGCGAGCGGCACGTCGGGCATGAAGGCCGGCCTCAACGGCGTGCTGAACCTGTCGGTGCGCGACGGCTGGTGGGACGAGGGCTACGACGGCACCAACGGCTGGGCGATCAAGCCGGTCGCGACGTCGATCGACGATGCCCGCGGCAACGACGAGGAAGCCGACGCGCTGTACCGGCTGCTCGAGGATCAGGTGATCCCGCTGTACTACGCGCGCAACAGCGCCGGCTACTCGGCCGACTGGGTGCGCATGTCGAAGCGGTCGATGGCCACCATCCTGCCGCGCTTCAGCGCCGAGCGACAGGTCAACGAGTACGTCGCGAACTTCTACCTGCCCGCCTCGCGGCAGTGGCGGCGGCTGTCCGAGGACGGCTTCGCGAACGCGCACCGGCTCGCCCAGTGGAAGGCGCGCGTGCTTGCCCAGTGGCCGCACGTCGCGCTGCGCCGTACCGATGCCGCGCAGACCCGCCGGCTGGTGTTCGGCGAAGGCATGCGCGTCGAGGTTGCCGCACAGCTCGCCGGGCTTGCGCCCGAAGACGTCGTGATCGAGGCGCAGGTCGCACACGACACGGACGTGGCCGCCCTGCGGCGTACCGCCACCCTGCGCTTCGAGGCCGACGGCACGCGTACCGACGCCGGCGAGCACCGCTTCGTGCTCGATCTCGTGCCCGAGCTGTGCGGCAAGCTGGAAATGCGCATCCGCGCCTATCCGCACCATCCGCTGCTGACGCACCCGCTGGAACTGGGGCGGATGCGCTGGCTGTGACGCCGCTCGCGGCGCGACATCCGACGGCTCCCCGCGGAGCACTCGGGAGACCACACGATCGTGAGCGCCGCTCAGTAGCCGCGATCCCGATCCACGGTGTGCAGCGGTGCCTCGCCGCGTTCGAGTCGGCGCACGTTGTCGATGACCTGTGACGCGGCCTCGTCGGCCATCGTGATGGCGGCGATGTGCGGCGTGACGACGATCTTCGGGTGCTGCCAGAACGGGTGATCCGGCGCGAGCGGTTCGGCGTGGAAGACGTCGAGCAGTGCGCCCGACAGGTGGTCGGCATCGAGCGCCGCGAGCAGGTCGGCGTCGACCAGATGCGGTCCGCGCGCGAGATTGATCACCGCAGCACCACGCGGCAGTTGCGCGAACAGGGTGGCGTCGAGCATGCCGCGTGTGTCCGGGGTCAGCGGCAGGAAGTTGATCAGCACCTGCGTGCGCGCGAGGAACGCCGGCAGCGCGGCGGCGCCCGCGAAGTTCTCGATGCCCGGCACCTGCCGCGGCGTGCGCGTCCATGCCGCGACCGGGTAGCCCGTCGCCGCGATCAGGCGCGCGGCCTGTTCGCCCAGCACGCCGAGCCCCAGCAGACCCACACGGAACTGGCGCGCGGGCGTGCCCGGATGCGGTCGCCAGTCGCAGGCCCGCTGCTGGTTCGCGTAGCGCTGCATGCCGCGGTGGAAGTGCATCACGCCCCAGGCGGCGTACTCGGCCATCTGCCGGCCCATGCCGGCGTCGACCATCCGTGTGAGCGGCACGGCGGCCGGCAGCGCCGGGTCGTCGAGCAGCGCGTCGACACCGGCGCCGAGCGAGAAGATCGCGCGCAGGTTCGGGAAGCCCGCGAGCCAGCCGTGCGGGGGCTTCCACACCAGCGCGTAGCGCACCGCGGCGGGATCGCGCACGTCGGCGTCGGTCTCGAACACGAGGTCGGGAAGCGCGGCCGCGAACGCGTCGCGCCACGGCGCCGGGTCGTCGGCGCGGCTGTAGAACACGAGACTCATGGCAACACGGGCAGTGAAGGCGTGCGCGATCCTACGCACCCGCCGCGCGGTCGCAGTTGTGACGCATCGCGCTTTGCGGCACCGTTCGCGCCGCCGGCGGCGCCCGTCTCCCGGCGCTCCCGTCCACCTGCGGAATCCCGATGTTCGAGTTCCACTGGCTCGCCGACCCGAACGCGTGGATCGCGCTCGGCACCCTGACGCTGCTCGAGATCGTGCTCGGGGTCGACAACATCATCTTCATCTCGATCCTCGTCGGACGTCTGCCCGACGCGGTACGCAACCGCGCCCGCCGCATCGGGCTGCTGATGGCGATGGGCTCGCGCATCGCGCTGCTGATGTCGCTCGCATGGATCATGCGGCTCACCGAACCGCTGTTCACCGTCGCGTCGATGGAGGTGTCCGGGCGCGATCTGATCCTGATCGGGGGTGGCCTGTTCCTGCTGTGGAAGAGCGTGCACGAGATCCACAACTCGCTCGAGGGCGACGAGCACGCCGGCAGCACGCCCGCGACGGCGACCTTCGCGGGAGTCGTCGCGCAGATCGCGGTGATCGACATCATCTTCTCGCTCGACTCGGTCATCACCGCGGTCGGGCTGGCCGAACACCTGAGCGTGATGGTGCTGGCCATCCTGCTGTCCGTCGCGGTGATGATGTTCGCGGCACGCCCGATCGGCGAGTTCGTGGATCGGCATCCGACGGTCAAGATGCTCGCGCTCTCGTTCCTGATCCTCGTGGGCTTCACGCTGATCGTCGAAGGCTTCGACGTCCACGTGCCGAAGGGCTACGTGTACTTCGCGATGGCGTTCTCGGTCGGGGTCGAGCTGCTGAACATCCAGCTGCGCAGGCGCATGGGTCGACCGGTGCAGCTGCGCAAGGACCCGCCGGTGTCGTGACCGTCGAGGGACGCCACGGGGCAGCGTGACCCCGCGGCGACCGCCGGCAGTTGCACCAGAGAGAACGGGGCGCCACTCGCGTGACGCCCCGTCCGGGGACTGCCGCCAATGCCCCGGTCGCCCGGGGCACCGCGAATCAGGGCTTCGGCTTGAGCTGGATCTCGAGACTCGAGTACCAGGCCGCAAGATCGGCGATGTCCTGATCGGACAACGCCTGCGCCATCACCGACATCATCTCGTTCTCGCGCTTGCCGGACCGGTAGTCCTTCAGCGCCTTCGCGAGATAGATCTCGGGCTGACCCGCGAGGTTCGGCGCCTCGGGCAGCACGGCCATGCCGTTGCGGCCATGGCACGTCTGACACGAGGTGGTCTTCTTCTTCCCGGCCGCCGGGTCGCCCGGCATCTGCTGGGCCGCGGCCGCGAACGACCCGGTCAGCACCGCGCAGAAGACGAACGCACGCGACGGCAGGGAACGCATCGCCTTACTTGCCGGCGTAGCTGATGCGGTAGATCGCGCCCGAGTAGTCGTCGGACACCAGCATCGAGCCGTCGGGCAGTTGCGCGACGTCGATCGGGCGGCCGAGATACTCACCTTCTTCCGTCAGCCAACCTTCGGCGAACGGTTCCGGCTTGCCGGCGGTGCCGTCGGCGTTGACCGGCATGAACATCACGCGGGCGCCGACCGGGTTGGTGCGGTTCCACGAGCCGTGCTGCGCCCAGAAGTAGCCGCCCTGGTACTTCGACGGGAACGCCTTGCCCGTGTAGAAGTGCGCGCCCATGTCGGCCGCGTGCGCGTCGTGCTCGGCGATCGGGAAGATCGCGTCGGCGGGCGGCGCGCTGTCCTTGTACTCGGCCGTGCGGACCTTGCCGCCGCCGTACCACGGGAAGCCGAAGTGCTGACCGACCTTCGTCCAGCGGTTGGTCTCGCCCGGCGGGATCATGTCGCCCATGCCGTCGACCTGGTTGTCGTTCCACCAGAGCGACTTGTCCTTCGGGTTGAACGCCAGGCCGCCGGCGTTGCGCACGCCCTTGGCGATGACTTCGCGGTTCTTGCCGTCGGTGTCGATGCGGATGATGCCGCCGATGCCGACTTCGTCGTACAGCTTGAGCTTGTCCTGCGGCGACACGTTGTACGGTTGGCCGAGCGCGATGTAGAGCTTGCCGTCCGGGCCGACCTTGATGACGCGGGCGCCGTGGTTGTAGCTCTCTTCGCTCGTCGGGATCAGCTTGCCCTGCGGCACGACGTTGAACGCCGCGACGTCCGGACCTTCGTAGAAGTACTCGGCCGCCGGGAACACCAGCACGCGGTTGTGCTCGGCGACATACAGGAAGCCGTCCTTCGAGAACGCGACGCCGTTGGGCACGTTGAAGTTGATCGACGGCGCGAAGACCTTGACCTCGTCGGCCACGCGGTCCTTGTCACGATCGCTCACGGCCCAGACCTTGGTCTTGCGCGTGCCGACGAAGACGACCGCCGAGTTGGTGCCGACGGCCATGTTGCGCGCGTCCGGAACCATCGCGTAGAGCTCGATCTTGAAGCCGGCCGGCAGCTTGATCTTCTTCAGCGTTTCCTTGATCGCGTCGGCCGCCGGGCCCGACTGCGGCACGGTCATCATGTCGAGCGAGGCGCCGGTCGTCTTGAACGCCGACAGCTTTTCCAGATTGTCCTGAGCGGACACGGCACCCGTGCCGAGCGCGAACGCGACGGCAGCGGCCACAGCCGAGAACTTGAACATCGTGGACTTCCTCCAGTCGTTGATGGAGGCTGGACACCGAGGCGGCGTCCAACCTTTGCCCTCTACAAAGCGCGTGTTGGAGCGGTTTCAGGCGGGCGCATGGACGAGCCGTGCCGAGCGAAAGTTCCGCGGGTCGTGTCACTTTCTGCGCGATCTCTGTCCATGCACAGATGTCGCGCGCGCCGTGACCGACCCGCACCGCGCGAAGGCCCTGCATCGAACGACCGCGCCCGGCCCGGCGACCACGGAACGCGTCCCGGATCGCCCCCGGGAAGGTTTCCCGATCGGCGCGAACCGCCGCCGGATCAGCGCGGGTCGAACGGCTGCAGCGCGTGCAGCGGCACCGCGTGCGACCACAGCGGCGCGCCGTCGCCGGCCCGCGCCTCGAACAGCAGTTGCCGCGTCGCCGCGGTGCCGAACACCCGCAGCAGCCCGAAGTGGCGCTGGTTCACGAGGGTGCCGGCCACCAGGTCGGGGTTGTCGCGCTCGGCCGCGTCGAGCGTGGCCGCCGACACCACGCCGGCGGTCAGCGGCGACGCGGTGCACTCGTACAGCGGATACAGCCCGGGCCGCTCGATGCGCAGCAGCTCGCCGAAGTGCCGGTCGCCCGACAGGAACACCACGCCGGCGGTCCGGTGCCGCTCGAGGAACGCGAGCAACGCGCGTTGCTCGTCACGGTAGTGCGACCACGACTCGAACCGGCTCGCGCGGTTGAAGAACTGCGTCCCCATCGCGACCACCTTGACGTTCGCGGTCGACGCGGCGAGTGCGGCTTCGAGCCAGGCCAGCTGCTCGGCGCCGAGCAGCGCCTTGCCGGCGGCGTCCGGCGCGCGCTCCGGCGTTCGGTCCCAGCGGTCGTCGAGGAGAAACAGCTCCACGTCCGCGATGCGCAGCCGCGACGCGATCGTCTGCCCGATCGCCTCGGCGTCGCGCCCGGCATCGGGCCAGTGACGCCGGAACATCTCGCGCGTCATCGCCTTGTTCGCGAAGGTCCCGTCCGCGTCGTTCGGGCCGAAGTCGTGGTCGTCCCAGACCGCCACCTGCGGCACCTGCGCGCGCAGGCGCGCCGCGGCCGGATGCGTACGGTAGGCGCGGTAGCGCGCGTGCGCCAGCGCGGCGTCGTTCCACTCGGGCTCGCGCAGATAGACGTTGTCGCCGAGCCACAGCATCGCGTCGGGCTGCTGCGCCGCGATGGCGTCGAAGATCTCGTCGCCGCCGCCGTACGGCGGGCCGGGTCGGTCGAAGCGGCCGTCGTTCAGG
>JALORJ010000006.1 GCA_025459035.1 Burkholderiales bacterium | reverse complement strand
GTCCCTGGGTGTAGGCCTCGATCTCGCCGGCAGCGGGATGCGGCGGCAGGCACGCCTCGGCGCGTGCCCACAGCGCCCGCTCGACCGCCGGGCGCCCCGGCCAGCCGTCGATGCCGGCGTGACGTGCGAGCACGCGCTTGACGTTGCCGTCGAGGATCGCGCCGCGCTCGCCGGCCGCGAAGGCCGCGATCGCCGCCGCGGTCGAGCGCCCGATGCCGGGCAGCGTCGCCAGCGTCGCGGCGTCGGTCGGCACGACCCCGCCGTGATGCGCGACGACCTCGCGCGCGGCCCGGTGCAGCAGCCGCGCGCGTGCGTAGTAGCCCAGCCCCGCCCAGTGCGCGAGCACGGCGTCGGGTTCGGCCGCCGCGAGCGCCTGCACGTCGGGAAAGCGCGCGATGAAGGCCTCGAAGTACGGCACCACGGCCGCGACCTGCGTCTGCTGCAGCATGATCTCGGAGACCCACAGCGGCCACGCGTCGCGCGTGCGCTGCCACGGCAGGTCGTGGCGACCGTGACGGCGCTGCCATGCGACGACGCGTGCCGCGAACGGCGGCACGTCGACGGCGGGCGCGGTGATCCCGACGGCGCTCAGTCCGCGATGCGCCAGGTGTTGCGCCCGGCCTGCTTCGCCGCGTACATCGCGCGGTCCGCGGCGCGGATCAGGTCGGCCGCGTCGTCGCCGTGCGCGGGGTACAGGCTCGCGCCGAGCGAGCAGCCGATCGCGAGCGGGCGACCGTCGACCTCGTGCGGGCGGCTCACCGCATCGCGGATGCGCGTGAGCACGAGCTCGATCGAGCCGCGGTCGGCCTGGTCGGTCAGCAGCAGCACGAACTCGTCGCCGCCCTGACGCGACACCGTGTCGCCCTCGCGCACGCACGCGAGCAGCCGCGACGCGACCGAGCGCAGCAGCTGATCGCCGGCGGCGTGCCCGAGCGAGTCGTTGACCTCCTTGAAGTGATCGAGATCGATGAACACGACCGCGAGCACGCGCTGATGGCGCTGCGCAGACGCGAGCGCCATCGCGAGCCGGTCGTCGAGCAGGCGCCGGTTGGCGAGCCCGGTCAGCGCGTCGTGGGTCGCGCGGTGCTCGAGCTCGTCCTGGTGCAGATGCTCGTCGGTGACGTCGTCGCCGACCAGCACGCAGTGCGTGACGGTGCCGGTGTCGTCGCGCACCGGCGAGACCTCGATGTCGTTCCAGAAGAGCGTGCCGTCGCGCCGGTAGTTGCGGATCTCGCCCTTGCCGGCCGTGCGTGCGGCGATCGCGGCGATCAGACCCGGCAGCGCCGGCTGCTCGGTGTCGTGGCCGTACAGCAGCGACCACGACTGCCCGGCGATGGCATCGGCTGCATGGCCGGTCAGCTTCTCGAAGGCCGGATTGGCGTAGACGATGCGGTCGGGCGTGTCACGCACGTCGAGGATCAGGATCGGGTTGCTCGCCGCCTCGAGCGCGCTCTTGCCCAGCCGCAGCGTCTCCTCGGCCAGCAGGCGCTCGGTCGCGTCGCGGCAGATGGTCGCGATGACGACGCGGCCGTCGATCGTGCGCGCGGTGCGCCGGACATCCATCGGAATGCGCGTGCCGTCCTTGCGCGGCACCCAGCGCAGGCCCTCGACCGAGATCGCCCCGGGCTGCGCGTTCAGGGCCTCGTCGAACATGCGCTCGAGGTCCGCGCGCGTGATCGCGTCGTTGATCTCGACCGGCCCGATGCGCAGCAGCTCGTCGCGCGTGTAACCAAGCATGCGGCAGGCGGTCTCGTTGACGTCGACGAACCGCATCGTCGCGCGATCGACCAGGAAGATGCCGTCGGCCGCGATGTCGAGCGCGGCACGGAAGCGCGCGAGCGCGCCCTCGCTCGCGAGCCGCTCGGTGACATCGCGCACCGAGGTCATCACGAGCCGCCGTCCGCCCGAGTGCAGGAAGCTGCGGCGGATCTCCACCGGCACCTCGCGTCCGTCCTTGCATCGCAGACGGCGCAGCCGCTGTTCGTCGACGGGGACGCCTTCGCCGCGGGCTTCGAGGTCCGCGTACATGGCCTCGAACGAGGCGTGGTCGCGGCCGACGCTCACCTCCACCGGCCCGATCGCGAGCAGTTCGTCGGCCGTGTAGCCCAGCAGCCGGCAGGCCGCGTCGTTGACCTCCACGTGCCGCATGCGGTCGGCATCGGTGATGAACACGGGATCGGGCCCGGTGTTCAGAGCGGCATGCGTGCGCCGCAGCGTCTCGAGCATTGCATGGTGCTGGGTCACGTCGCGGATGAACGCGGCCACCGCCGTCGTGCCGACCCACGGCACGAGATACGACTCGACTTCGCCGAGGAACACGGAGCCGTCGGCACGCACCAGCCGCTGGAACGCCCGCGGCAGCACGTCGCCGGCATGCAGCCGTTCGACGCGCGCAGTCGACTTCGGTCGGTCGTCCGGGTGGACGAGTTCATAGGCGCTGCGATCGATCAGCGCGTCCGCGGAGGCGACCCCCAGCATGCGCACCGCCGCCTGGTTCACGTAGATGAGGCGCCCGTCGAGGTGGACGAAGACCGCGTCCGGCGTGCGCTCGACGATCTGGCGAAACAGCGCGTTGTGCTCGGCGGCGTCGATGCGGGCCGAGAGTGCGATGGGGGCGGGGTCCGGCGCAACGCTCATCGGGGCTCTCCGTGACCCGGCGACCTCGCGGTGATCACCCGGCCGGACCGCGGCCGGCCATGACGGTGGAGCGGGTGATGGGAATCGAACCCACGTCTAGAGCTTGGGAAGCTTTCGTTCTGCCATTGAACTACACCCGCGGCGCGCGGCGAGTCTAGAGGGCGACTCGGCCGCGCCGCAACCGACGCCCTGCCGCCGCCCGGCGGGCCACGCTCGCCGGCTGCGCGATCCGTCCGACCGCGCCTGCGCCGGCGCACATGTCGCCCCCGTCGTGATGTGCTGCAATCGCACCCCGACCCCGTCGCCCGCTCCGCCCGCTGCCGTGATCGCCGTCCTGCTGAACGGGACACCGCATCCGCTCGATGCGCCTGTCTCGATTGCCACGCTGCTCGAACGCCTCGCGCTGGCCGATCGTCGTCTGGCCGTGGAGCTGAACGGCGAGATCGTGCCGCGCAGCCGCCACCCCCACACCGCGGTCGCCGACGGCGACCGCCTCGAGATCGTCGCCGCCGTCGGCGGCGGCTGATCGCGTTTCCTCGCGAGACCCCGATGCCCCCTTCCGACACGCTGCAGATCGGCGCCCGTCGCTTCACCTCCCGCCTGCTGGTCGGCACCGGCAAGTACCGCGACTTCGCCCAGACCCGCGAGGCCCTCGACGCGTCCGGCGCCGAGATCGTCACTGTCGCGATCCGTCGCACCAACATCGGTCAGCGCGCCGACGAGCCGAGCCTGCTCGACGCGGTGCCGCCGTCGCGCTTCACGCTGCTGCCCAACACCGCAGGCTGCTACACCGCCGACGACGCGGTGCGCACGCTGCGCCTCGCGCGCGAGCTGCTCGACGGTCACAACCTGGTCAAGCTCGAAGTGCTGGGCGATCCGCAGACGTTGTTCCCCGACGTCGCGCAGACGCTCGCCGCGACGCACACGCTGGTGCGCGAAGGCTTCGACGTGATGGTCTACACGTCCGACGACCCGATCGTCGCGCGCCAGCTCGAGGAGGCCGGCGCGGCCGCGGTGATGCCGCTCGCGTCGCTGATCGGCTCGGGCATGGGCATCCTGAACCCGTGGAACCTGCGGATCATCATCGACCGTGCGAAGGTGCCGGTGCTCGTCGACGCCGGCGTCGGCACAGCCTCCGACGCCGCGATCGCGATGGAACTCGGCTGCGACGGGGTGCTGATGAACACCGCGATCGCCGCGGCGCGCGACCCGGTGCGCATGGCGCGCGCGATGGGGCTCGCGGTGCAGGCCGGGCGCGACGCCTTTCTTGCCGGGCGCATGCCGCGCAAGGAGTACCAGGCCAGTCCGAGCTCGCCGGTCGACGGCACGATCGCGCCGACGACGGCCGCGCCGCGCGCCGCTTGAAGCACCGCACCCTGCCGGACCGCGACAGCCCGACCGGCGCCGTCACGGTCCGGGTCGACGATCCGGCGCAGCGCCCGGTGCGCAGCTTCGTGCTGCGCCAGAGCCGGACCTCCGATGCACAGCGCCGCGCCTTCGATGCACTGCTGCCGCGCTTCGGGCTCGCGTGGACCGGACAGCCGATCGACTTCGCGGCCGTGTTCGGGCGCACGGCGCCGGTCGTGGTCGAGATCGGCTTCGGCATGGGCGACGAGACGGCGCGCGTCGCCGCCGCGCGACCCGACGTCGACTTCGTCGGCATCGAGGTCCACCTGCCCGGCGTCGGCAACCTGCTCAAGCACATCGACGCGGACGACCTGACCAACGTGCGCGTCGTGCGCCACGACGCCGTCGAGGTGCTGACGCAGATGGTCGCGCCGGCGTCGCTGGCCGCGCTGCACATCTGGTTCCCCGATCCGTGGCCGAAGAAGCGCCATCACAAGCGGCGCCTGATCCAGCCGGCGTTCGTGGCCCTTGCCGCCTCGCGGCTCGCCCCGGGCGGCTACCTGCACCTCGCGACCGACTGGGCCGAGTACGCGCAGCAGATGCTCGACGTGCTCGGCGCCGAACCGACGCTCGTCAACAGCGCGGTGACGGGCTTCGCGCCGCGGCCGGCGTGGCGGCCCGAGACGCGTTTCGAGCGACGCGGACTCGGGCTCGGGCATGCGGTGTTCGATCTGGTGTTCAACCGCCGCCGCGACAGCGCGGTCGCCACGCGGCCCGCGGCATGAAGCTGCATCTCGTCGAAGACGGCGTCCCGCGCGAGACGATCGCGCTGCTGACGGCCGCCGCGGCACGCCGCGGCGTCGCCACGGTCGTGCACGACGGGCGGACCCGCCGGCCCGACGGCGCGCCGCCGGAGACCGCATGCGCACCGGGCGATCTGCTCTACAAGCCCGGCATCTCGTATGCCTGCACCCGCCTCGAGCAACAGCTCTGGGTGCCCGGCGTCGCCACCTTCCACGGCGACCCCGACGGCCCATTCTTCCCGTGCGCGAACGCGCAACTGCGCTTCGAGCAGGCCGGACTGCCGGTGCCACGCAGCGTCGAGGTCGCCGGGCTCGCCCACGCCGACCTGCCCGACCTGATCGAGCATCTGGGCGGGCTGCCGGTCGTGGTGAAGGTGCCCGGATCGTCACGCGGGATCGGCGTGATGCGCGCCGACAGCCTGGGCGCGCTGCGGTCGCTGGTCGACTTCCTGCAGGCCAATCACCCGTTCGCGCGCGTGATGGCGATGGTGGCGCCCGCTGTGCACTGGCGCGTGGTGGTGGTCGGCGACCGCGCCGTCGCCGGCTACGTCAATCCGGTGGACGACGGCGACTTCCGCACCTCGGGTACGAGCGACCCCGGCGAAGTCACGGCCGACGTGCCGCCCGAGCTGGCCGAGGTCGCGATCGCGGCCGTGCAAGTGCAGCGCCTGGAGCTGGGCGGTGTCGACCTGCTGGTCCACGAGAGCGGGCGCGTCTACCTGCTCGAGTCGAACTTCCCGCTGTACCACGCGCACGCCGAGACCGTCGGCGGCGTGCCGGTGTCGCAGGCGATGGTCGACCATCTGATCGACAAGGCGGTGCGGCTCGGTGCCGCGGCGCCGGTGGCGCCTGCGGCGTTGCCACCGCCATCGACGCTCGGTGAAGCACTGTGCGAGCGCCCGCGGTTGCGCCAGCTCGTCGACTGGCGCGGCGCCGACGAATGCGCTGCGCTGGCAGCACTCGCACGGCCCGAGGCGCTCGACTCCGCCGGCATCGAATGGGCGCGCGACCGCACCGGATTGCATGCCGAACTGCCGCTGGCCCACGACGCGCGACTGGCCGACATCGCGGCCGGGATGGCGCAGGTCGTCGGCGTCGACAACGCGCTCGGAACCACGCTGCGGCTACGCCGCTACGCGCCCGGCGACGGGCATCCACTGCATGGCGACCAGTACGTGATCGACGGCCATCGGCTGGTGGCGACCGCGCTGCTCTACCTCGAGACGCCCGAGGCGGGCGGCGAGACCCGCTTTCCGAACGCCCGGCCCGCCCCGGTCGACGTCGCCCCGCGGGCGGGCACGCTGGTGTGGTGGTTCAACTACCTCGACGACGGCAGCCCCGACACGCACGCCGATCATCTGTCGGTCGACGTGCAGCGCGGGCACAAGACCGTGCTCGCGCAGTTCTTCTACCGCGCCGGCTAGGCCGCGGCCTGCCACAGCGGACGGCGCGTCAGGCGTCGTCGCCCGCCGCGTCGTCGCGCTTGCCCGACTGCGCGACCCCGGGCCGCCCCCCGACGCGTCGGACGCGCGGAACGCCGGTCGACACGAAGTGCCGCAGGACGTCAGGGCAACGGCCTCGAAACCGCTCGAAACGGCAGGCCCGAAGCGTGCGAACGGGGCTGGCGGCGGGGGACACGGTGTCCCGCCGCCACAAGGAGACTCCCCTCATGAAGCTGTCCCTGCTGTCCGCCGCACTCACGGCCGCCGCGCTCTCCACGCCCGCGCTGGCCGCCGACCCGGTCGCCTCGATCGTCCAGGGCTGGTCGTTCAGCGACTACCTCACCACCACCGACTTCGCCAACGGCGTCGGCGTCGGTGACGGCAAGGTCGACAACGACGCGATGTACTTCATCAAGGAGAAGCAGATCGGCAACGTGCAGTCGTGGCTGATCTTCTTCGACCCGAAGGGCAGCGACCCGGCGACCGGCACGATCACGTTCGACCTGCCGATCATCGGTCTGGACAAGACCACCGCCGCGGTGCTCGCCGGCAACGCGACCTGGGGCAACCCGCTGGTCTCGTACCTGAGCGACAACCTGACCGGCCTCGAACTGGGCACCGCGCGCCGACCCGGCCCCGACTCGGCGTCGTTCGTCGGCAACGTGCTGACGTTCAAGTGGGTCGCGTCGGATCCGGGCGACCACGTCCGCGTCTTCACGCAGGCCGTGCCGGAGCCGTCGACCTACGCGTTGATGGCGCTGGGTCTGGTCGGTGTCGGCGCGATCGCGCGCCGGCGCAAGGCCGCGTAAGGCGTCACTGCTGCACCGCTGCACACGACGGCGCCTGACGGCGCCGTCGTGACGTTTGCCGTCGCCCGGGCGGGCGTTCGCGACATGCCCCGGGTTCAGGCGTCGAGGAACATCTCCAGCAGATCGTTGAGAAAGCGCCGACCCAGCGCCGTCGGGCCGAGCCGCAGATGATCCCGCGTCAGCAGGCCGCGCGCCTCGGCGGCATCGAGCGTCGCCCGCACGGCCGCGGGCATCGGCATGCCGCAGCGCGCCGCGTAGAGGGTCGCGTCGACACCGTCGACCAGGCGCAGCGCGTTCATCAGGAACTCGAACGGCAGGTCGGCGACCGCGACATCGTGCGTCGTCTGCACCGGTTCTCCGGCGAGCGTGCGCTCGACGTACTCGCGCGGATGCTTCCAGCGCATCTCGCGCACGATGCGCTCGCGCTGCGACACCTTGCCGTGCGCTCCGGCGCCGATCCCGAGGTAGTCACCGAAGGTCCAGTAACCGAGGTTGTGACGGCACTCGCGCCCCGGCCGGGCGAACGCAGAGGTCTCGTAGTGTCGATAGCCGGCCGCCGCCAGTGTGGCCTCCAGCGCGTCCTGCATCGACGCCGCCGCGTCGTCGTCCGGCAGCCCGGGCGGCGGGCGCTTGTGGAACAGCGTGTTCGGTTCGAGCGTCAGGTGGTACAGCGACAGATGCGGCGCGCCGGTGGCGACCGCGGTCGCGACGTCGGCGGCGGCTTCGTCCGGGGTCTGCCCGGGCAGCGCATACATCAGGTCGAGGTTGAAGTTGTCGAAGCTGCGCTCCGCGATCTCGACGGCGCGGTGGGCCTGCGCCGCATCGTGCACGCGCCCCAGCGCCGCAAGGTGGCGCGCGTCGAAGCTCTGGATCCCGATCGACAGCCGGTCGATGCCGGCCGCGCGGAAGGCCGCGAACTTCGCCTGCTCGAACGTGCCGGGGTTGGCTTCGAGCGTGATCTCGGCATCGGGCCGGATCGGCAGGCGCGCGCGCGCCGCGCACAGGAAGCGGTCGATGGCTTCCGGCGAGAACAGGCTGGGGGTGCCCCCGCCGAAGAACACGGTGTGGATTTCGCGGCCGTACACCTGCGGCAGCGCGTGTTCCAGATCCGCGATCAGCGCGTCGACGTAGCGCGCCTCGGGCACGTCGCCGCGTGCCTCGTGCGAGTTGAAGTCGCAGTACGGGCACTTGCGCACGCACCACGGGATGTGGACGTACAGCGACAGCGGCGGCAGCACGTCGAAGCGCGGCGTCGCCGCCAGCCGCGCGACGGGGATGGCGACCGCGGGGCTCAACGCGTCATGCGAAGCGCGGGCCGCGCGGGCCGCGACCCCGCCGCCTGACCGCGCACGAGACGGGGATCGCCACCGGCGCTGCGCGCCCGGCGCAGGTCATCAGGGCGTCGGTCCGGTGGGGGTGTCGCCGTCGGCCGCTGCGTCGGCGTCCGCGGCCCGCGGGCCGTCAGCGGCCTTGCGGTCCGCCAGGATCCGACGCGCCGCGACCCCGGCGACGCCCAGCCCGAGCAGCAACACGGTCGAAGGCTCGGGAATCGGACCGACGCCACCGCGGTCGCCCTTGTTCATCAGTTCGCCCGTGTTCTTCGCGATCTGCTCGGCGGGCGACTTCTGCGTGACCTCCTTGCCTGCGATCTCGCCGGTCTTGGTCGCCCGCTCCGCCATGGTCTTCGAGTCGCGTTCGTCGGCCTTTGCCGACCGTTCGCCCTTCTGCTGCGACTCCTCGGCCTGTTTTGCGTCCCGCTCGGCCGCCGTCTTCGCCTCGCGCTCGGCGACCTTGGCCGACTGCTCGCCCTTGCGCTGCGACTCCTCGGCCTGCTTCGCGTCGCGCTCGCCGGTCTTCGCGGACTTCTCGCCCTTCTGCTGCGATTCCTCGGCCTGCTTCGCGTCCCGCTCGGCGGCCGTCTTCTCCTCGCGCTCGCCGGTCTTCGCGGACTGCTCTCCCTTCTGCCGAGACTCCGCGCCCTGCTTCTCGTCC
Source organism: Burkholderiales bacterium (assembly GCA_025459035.1). Taxonomy (GTDB): domain Bacteria; phylum Pseudomonadota; class Gammaproteobacteria; order Burkholderiales. The sequence continues at coordinate 20,857 of JALORJ010000006.1, read as the reverse complement.
TTTTCCTGCGCCTGCTTGGCGTCGCGCTCGCCGACCTTCGCGGACGCCTCGCCCTTGCGCTGGGACTCGACGCCCTGTTTGGCCTCCTGCTCGCCGGCCTTGGTCGACTGCTCGCTCGCCTGCTTCGCGTCGCGCTCGGCTGCGATCTTGGCCTCGCGCTCGCCCGCCTTCGCCGACTGCTCGCCTTTGGCCTGTGTCTCGGCGACCTGCTTGCCCTGGCGCTCGGCGGTCTTGTCGAACTGCTCCTTGGCGTTGCCCTCCTTGGCCTGCGCCTCGGCGACTGTGTCCCCGCCGCCGCCGTCGTCGCCGCCGGACACCGGGCGCGCGAACGCCGCGCCTGGAACCGCCACGGCCGCGAGGCCCGGAAGCGCCCGTCGCAGGAAATGCCGGCGCGTCCCCGCCGCTGGCGGGGCGACGCGTCGCGCGAGCAAGCCGGCGTCGGCCAGGACGTCGAGCGCGCGCCACACGAGGCTCGGTGTCGACATCCGGGCAGCGCTGCGGAGGCGTGGCAGAGCGGTGGGTCATGAGAGAGGGTCTCCGAGGCGCGAGGGGTTTCGCAGCCGCACTGTGCTGCCGAACCGAGTCGCGCGAACCGTAGCGCCACGATCGACCGGTCACAAGCGCGCCGCGCACGGGAAGCTGTCGATCGCTTCAGGGCAAGGGCCGGCCGGGCGTGCCACTGCCGAAAATCACGGTGCGGGCTCCGCAGCCGCGGAACTGCGACAGGACGTCGACGCGCGGCGTCGCCGCGTCGCGGATCCGTGCGACCTTGGCTGTCGTGTTCGTCGGCCGGCGCACCGACCGCTGCGACGCCCCGGGCGCTGTGCGCGGGCCGTCGATCCGCCCCGGCCCGACGCCGCGGCCGGCGCCGTGACGCGGCCGCGACGCGTTCAGCACGTCACGGCGCGGTCGGGTCCTCGTCTTCGGTGGCTGCGCCGGCGTCGGGCGATCCGACCGGCCCGGCAGGACGGTCGGCGCGCAGCCGCTTCGCGGCCAGCCCGGCCATGCCGAGGCCCAGCACGACGATCGTGGAGGGCTCGGGGATCACCGGCCCGACGCCGCCACCGCCACCCTTGCCCATCAGTTCCCCGACGTTCTTGGCGGCCTGCTCGGTCGCGTTGTTCCTTGCAAGCGCTTCCGCCGCGTTCTTGGTGGCCTGTTCGGCCGGGTTCTTCCCGCCCGCTTCCTTGAACCGGGTCTCGGCGCCCTTGACGTCCGTCTCGAGCTGCTTGCGGATCCGCTCGTTGCTGTTGCTGGTCTTGGTTTCGCGCTCGCCCTTGTCCTGGGCTTCGGCCACGTGCTTGTCGCCCTGCTCCTTGGGGGCGGCCGCGGCCTGCTTGTCTCCTTGCTCCTGCTGTTTCCTGTCCCTCTCTTCCCTCTCTGCGATCTTGTCGATCGCGTCGGCGTCCCTCTTGTCCTTTGCCTCGGCGTCTCTCTTGTCATTCCTCTCGATGCTTTTTTTCGAATTGCTCTCACCGCGGTCGTCCTCGTCGTCGCCGTTGGTGCGAGCGCGCGCAAGCCCCGGGGCCGCCGCCGCCGCCAGCACCGGCATCGCCCGGCTCAGGAACCGCCGCCGCATCCCGCCCGCGACGGCCCCGCCGGTCGGCGGCGCAGCGCGCGCGTCGAGCAGGCCCGCATCGGCCAGTGCGTCGAGCGCACGCCAGAGGCTTTCGGCAGATACGCCAAGGTCGGCGGCCAGGGCCTGCACGCCGCGCCTGCCGTCGAGGGCACGCCACAGTCGGGCGTCGGCCGCGTCGAGGACGAAGCGGCGGCCGGATCGCGGCTGCTCGAGCTCGAGTCCGTCGCCGTGCGCACGCACGATGACATCGGTGGCAGGGCGCGGGGTCGCGCCGGTCGGCAGCGGGGGCATGGCGTCTCCGGAGGTTGTGGCGCGGTGCGCCCGTGGCAGCGCGCCGTCGCGCTGCGGCGACGCCCGGTCGCCAACGCCGTCGACAGGCGGTCGCAAGCGCACGCCGTCGCTGCGCCGGGGCACGCGCTCCTTTAGGCTCCGGGGTCTCGACACCCCGCTTCGACCGAGGTCGCCATGCAGCAAGCCGTCACCGCCCCCGCCCACGTCCAGACCGCGATCGACCTGCTGCGCGCGCGCTTCGGCGAACGCCTGTCGACCAGCAGCGGCGTGCGCGACCACCATGCCAAGGACGAGTCGTGGCACGTCCCGCACCGCCCCGATGCGGTCGTGTTCCCGACCAGCACCGAGGAAGTCGCCGAGATCGTCCGCATCTGTGCGGCGCACCGCACGCCGGTGGTCGCGTACGGCACCGGCACCTCGCTCGAAGGCGCCGTGATCCCCGAGCACGGCGGCGTCGTGATCGACCTCATGCACATGGACCAGGTGCTGCAGGTCAACGCGGACGACCTCGACGTGACCGTGCAGGCGCGCGTGACCCGCAAGCAGCTGAACGACTTCATCCGCGACCGCGGGCTGTTCTTCCCGATCGACCCGGGCGCCGACGCGTCGCTGGGCGGCATGGCCGCCACCCGCGCGTCGGGCACCAACGCCGTGCGCTACGGCACGATGCGCGAGAACGTGCTGGCACTCACGGTCGTGCTGGCCGACGGCCGCGTGATCCGCACGTCGCGCCGGGCGCGGAAGTCCGCCGCGGGCTACGACCTCACGCGGCTGTTCGTGGGTTCGGAAGGCACGCTGGGGATCATCACCGAGGTCACGCTGCGCCTCTACGGCATTCCGGAGGCGATGGCCGCCGCGGTGTGCTCGTTCGATTCGCTCGAAGGCGCCGTCAACGCCGTGATCCAGACGATCCAGCTCGGCGTGCCGGTGGCGCGCATCGAACTGCTCGACGACGTGCAGATGGACGCGGTCAACCGCTTCTCGAAGCTCGACTATCCGGTGCAGAACACGCTGTTCGTCGAGTTCCACGGCACCGAGGCCGGCGTGAAGGAGCAGGCCGAACTGGTCGAGTCGATCGCCGGCGAGAACGGCGGCGGCAGCTTCCGCTGGGCGTCGCGACCCGAGGAGCGCACGGCGCTGTGGACCGCGCGCCACGACGTCACCTACGCGAACAAGGCACTGCGGCCCGGCTGCGAGATCTGGGCCACCGACGTGTGCGTGCCGATCTCGCGGCTGGCCGAGTGCATCGTCGAGACCAAGGCCGATCTCGCGCAGAGCTTCCTGATCGCGCCGCTGGTCGGCCACGTCGGCGACGGCAACTTCCATCTGGGCTTCGTGATCGACCGCAACAACCCCTCCGAGGTCGCCGAGGCCGAGCGCCTGAACGACCGTCTGGTGATGCGCGCGATCGCGATGGACGGCACCTGCACCGGCGAACACGGCATCGGCCTGGGCAAGATGAAGTTCCTCACCGCCGAACACGGCGAGGCGGTGAGCGTGATGCGCGACATCAAGCGTGCGCTCGACCCGCACGGCATCCTCAACCCCGGCAAGATCTTCACGCTCTGACACCGCCCGTGTCGACGGGCGCGGCTGCACCGACGCCGACCGAGAAGTCGCCCGCCGCGGCGACCGCGCCCGCGGTCGTCGGTCGGCCGCGGTCCGGGTGAACGCCCCCGCCGCAGCCCCGAGCGCGACGCGCACGCCGGCGCCGGCCGCCCCGGCGCTCGATGCCCCGGCCCCCGAGCGTCCGCGCCCACCGCTCGATCTCGTCTTCGCCGGGCTGCTGTGCATCACCGTCGTGATGGGGATCGGGCGTTTCGCGTACACGCTGGTGCTGCCGCTGATGCAGGCCGAGGCCGGCTTCGGCCCCGCGGTCGCGGGCGCACTCGCGAGCGCCAACTTCTTCGGCTACTTCGTCGGCTCGCTCACGGTCACGCTGTGGCGCTCCGACCGCGACACGCGCTGGCCGCTGGCACTGGCCGCGATCGCGAGCGTCGTCACCACGTGCGCGATGGGCGCGACGCACGTCGTCTCGCACTGGATGTGGCTGCGCTTCGTGTCCGGAGTCGCCGCCGCGTGGGTGCTGGTGATCGCGGCCACGCTCGTCGCGACCCATCTGCGCGCGCAGGGCAAGGCGCTGTGGGCGGGCTGGATGTTCGGCGGTCTGGGCACCGGGATGATCGGCAGCTCGACGCTCGCGCTGCTCGACCCGCATCCGACGAGCGGCCCGATCTGGTGGGCGCTAGGCGTGGCCTCCGCGGTCGCGATGGCCATCTCGCTGCCGCTGCTGCCGGCGCGCTCGGTCGTGGTGGCACCGGCCGACGGCGTGCGTGCCGCCACACCGCTGGCCGGTCGCAACCTGATGATCGCCGCGTACTCGCTCGAGGGGCTGGGCTACATCGTCAACGCGACCTTCGTCGTCACGATCATCCGCCAGGCGCAGGGCAGCTTCGCGACCGCGGCCGGCGCGTGGCTCGTGACCGGCATCACCGCGATCCTGTCGCTGCGGTGGTGGACCCGCCCCGCCAGCGACGCGCAGCAGCTGCGTCGCATCACGCAGGGCTTCTGGATGCAGACCGTCGGCATCGCGGCCATCGCCGTGCTGCCCGGATCGGTCGCGGCGGCCTACGTCTCGTCGGCGCTGCTCGGCTCGACGGTCATGGGCGTGTCGATGCTGATCATGACGCTCGCACCGCGCTTCGACCCGGCACGCCCGCAGCGCGTCGGCGGGCTGCTGACGATCGGCTTCGCGGCCGGGCAGATGGTCGGGCCGCTGCTGGCGGGACTGCTGGCCGACCACGTGGGCTCCTTTCGCCCCGCCGTCGCGGCCTCGGCCGTGCTGATCGCGGCCGGCGCGCTGATCTCGCAGCGCATCCCGCGCCCGACCTGACGCGCCCAGGCGCGCTCAGATCGACTCGAGGAAGAACAGCAGCGTATCGCGATCGGCCTTGCGCAGCTGCCTGAACGCATCGCGCGCCGGGGCCGCCTCGCCCCCGTGCCACAGGATGGCCTCCGTGACATTGCGCGCACGCCCGTCGTGCAGCATCGCGGTTGTCTTCGACACCGTCTGCGACAGGCCCAGGCCCCAGAGGGGCGGCGTGCGCCAGTCCTGCGGGCCGGCGAGAAAGTCGGGGCGCCCGTCGGACAGTGCGGGCCCCATGTCGTGGAGCATCAGGTCGGTGTACGCGCGCACGATCTGTCCCTCGGCGGCCGGTAGCGCGGGATACGGTCCGGTCTTCAGTTCCGGGACGTGACACACGGCGCACTTCGCCTGTGCGAACAGCCGCTCGCCCTGCCTGAAGCGCGGATCGGTCGTGTTGCGGCGCGCCGGCACCGCCAGCGCCTGCGTCCAGAAGGTCAGGTTGTTCCAGTCGTCGTCGATCAGTTCGGGCTGGTTGCCCGGCGGCTGTCCCATGCAGTCGGTCTGCGGGCCCGGGCAGTTCATCTCCGGGTACAGCGCCGAGGTCACGCCGAGGTCTCCGGCGAAGGCCGCCGCGAGCTGCTGCCGGATCGTCGGCACGTTGGCCTTCCACCCGAAACGGCCGAGCGCGGTGCCGCCCGCGATGTCGTCGCGCACGACGTTGCGCCGGCCCTGCATGCCGTGCGCGGCCTGCATCGCGGCGACCTGCTCGAGGGCGCTGTCCGGGATCGCTTCGAGCAGCCCGAGGCCGAAGTTCGGCTGTGCGAGCCGCAGCGAGATCATCGTGTCGTCACCGAGCGGGCCGAACCAGAACTTCGCGAAGCGCACCTGCGGCCGGCGCAGTTCGACCACGGTGCCGTCGGCCAGCGTCTCGGTGTGGGTGATCCAGTCGACGTACCAGTCGATCTCCGGCGGCACACGATCACCGAGGAAGGTGTCGTCGCGGTCCTGCCCCATCAGCCCGAAGTTCTGGATCTGGTCACCGTAGACCGGGTGCGGCTTCGGTTCGCCGTGCGGGCCGACGCCGGGGACCGAGAGGCGCGCGAGCAGCGCGATCGGCTTCTCGTCCGCAGCCTCGGGGGGCGCGCCGCGGCCGCCGCCGACATGGCACGCGCTGCAGCGGTTGGTGATGAACGTCGGGCCGAGTCCCCAGTCACCGCCGAGCGACGGGAACTGCACCCAGCGCTGGTTGAAGTGCACCCGCCCGCGCAGGAAGCGCTGGCGCTCCTTGTAGGTCAGGAACGGCGCCGGCTCGGAAAACGCGTGCTCGTCGAAGCGCGCCAGCGTGAAGCGTCCGGCCGACAGCTGCGCGTCGTCGACCGGGTCCACGGTCTGCGCGATGCCGACCGCCGCCGCGACCGCCACCGCCGCGGCGACCATCGCCGCGGCCCCGCGTGGACGCAGCGCGCGCCCGAGGGTCATCCACCGCATCGCATCCTCCTCCGGCAAGCCCGCGCGGGTCTCGCCCGGGATCGCGACGGCCTCAGGATGAACCCGAGGCGGTCTCCCGGTGCGAGCCGTCGCAGAACGGCTTCGACTTCGAACGGCCGCAGCGACACAGCACTGCGCCCTTGGCCGACCCCGCCGGCTTGCCGGCGGCATCGAGCAGCTGCAGGTCGCCGGTCGCGCGCAACGGCCCGCCCGGCTTCACCTCGACGGTCAGTCTAGGGCCCCCGACGAAGGCGTCGTCGGGCTTGTCGACCGGAGCGGTGAAGACGCCCGGGTCGCGAAAACCCGCCTTGACGTGACTCGCGTCGCAGAACGGCGCGCGCTTCGAGCGCCCGCAGCGACACAGCGCGAGGCGCACGTCCTCGGCAAGCGGCTCGGGGGCGCCGTCGGCGACCAGCGTGATCTGGCCGCGCAGGTACAGCGGGCCGTCGGCGACGACCTGGACCGTGTTCGTGCGCTGCGGACGCTCGGCGGAGCGTCCGCCGCTACCCAGCTGCGCCTTCAGCGCGCCCGACGGACAGCGCTCGATCACGCCCATCAGCGCGGTCGCACTGGCCTGATCGGGGTCGACCCACGGCTTGCGGTCGCGATCGAACACGGCCGGCAGCCCCTTGACGCAGTGCGCCGCGTGCATGCAGCGCCCGACATCGAAGGTGACCGTGATCAGCCGGCCCTTGAAGGTGTGCGTACGCGACGTCACTGCGCGCACCAGCCACCGTCGATCGAGTACGCGGCGCCGGTGATGCCAGCCGCCGCGTCACCGCACAGGAACAACGTCAGCGCGGCGACCTCGTCGATGCCGACGAAACGCTTCGACGGCTGCTTCTCGAGGATCACGCGTTCGACCACGGCGTCGCGATCGATGCCGTGCACCTTCGCCTGGTCGTCGATCTGCTTCTCCACCAGCGGTGTCAGCACGTAGCCGGGACACACCGCGTTGCAGGTGATCGACTGGCGTGCGACCTCGAGCGCCACGGCCTTCGTGAGCCCGACCACGCCGTGCTTGGCCGCGACGTAGGCCGACTTGAAGGGGGACGCGACCAGCCCGTGGGCCGAGGCGATGTTGACGATGCGCCCGAAGCCGCGCGCCTTCATGCCCGGCAGCGCCGCGCGGATCGTGTGGAAGTTCGAGTTCAGGTTGATCGCGATGATCCGGTCCCACTGCGCCAGCGGGAAGGCGTCGACCGGCGCGACGTGCTGGATGCCGGCGTTGTTGACGAGCACGTCGACGCTGCCGAACGCCGCCTCGGTGTCGCGGACCATGCGCTCGATCGCCGCCGGGTCGGTCATGTCGGCGCCGTCGAAGCGCACCTGCACGCCGTGCGCCGCCGCCAGCCCGGCCCGCAGGGCCTCGATCTCGGCCGCGTCACCGAAGCCGTTCAGCACGACGTTCACGCCCTCCTTCGCGAGCGCGGTGGCGATGCCCGCGCCGATGCCGCTGGTCGATCCGGTGACGATGGCGTTCCTGCCTTTCAGCATGGACAAGTTCCCGCAGCTGGAAAGCGATCGAGGGTAGCGCAGCGCCTTGCCGGTGCGACCCGGTCGCGACGGGCCTTTGCGCGGCGCGGCGCCGGTCGGGACAATGACACGCTCCCCTGCCCACTCGACGAACCGGCCCACATGAAGATCTGCATCGGCGGCTTCCAGCACGAGACCAACACGTTCGCGCCGAGCCCCGCGACCTGGGACGACTTCGCGCGCGGCGGTGGCTGGCCGCCGCTGCAGCGCGGGGCCGACCTGTTCGACGGCGTGGCCGGCATCAATCTGCCGATCACGGGCTTCGTCGACGCGATGCGGGCGCGGCGTGACCAGCTGGTGCCGACCGCCTGGGCCGCGGCGAGCCCGTCGGCGCACGTGACGCGCGACGCGTACGAGCGCATCGCCGCGATGATCGTCGGCGACATCGCCGCCGCGCGCCCCGATGCCGTCTACCTCGACCTGCACGGCGCGATGGTCACCGAGCACCTCGACGACGGCGAGGGCGAGCTGCTCGCGCGCATCCGCGCCGTGACCGGGCCGCGGGTGCCGATCGTCGCGAGCCTGGATCTGCACGCCAACGTCACGGCGCGGATGATCGCCAACGCCGACGCCTTCGTCGCGTACCGCACCTACCCGCACGTCGACATGGCCGACACCGGCGCCGCCGCCGCGGCGCTGCTCGAGCGGATGCTGCGCGACGGCGCGCCACGACCCGCGATGGCGCACGTGCGCATCCCGTTCCTGATCCCGCTCGTGAGCCAGTGCACGATGCTCGAACCGCTCGCGTCGCTGTACGCGAGCCTGCCCGCGCGCGAAGGTAGCGGCGTGTGGTCGGTGTCGTTCACGCCCGGCTTTCCGGCCGCGGACTTTCCCGAGTGCGGCCCGGTCGCGATCGCCGTGGCCGACACCCGCGACGCGGCCGAGCGCGCCGCGCGGCAGCTCGCGCACGACGTCGCCGCCATCGAGCGTGACTTCGTGCTCGAAGTGCTGAGCCCCGAAGCCGGGGTGCAGCGCGCGCTGCGCACCGCCGCGGCCGGCGCGACCCGACCGACCGTGATCGCCGACGCGCAGGACAACCCGGGCGCCGGCGGCGACTCGAACACCACCGGCATGCTGCGCGCGCTGCTCGACGCCCGAGCGCCGCGCGCGTCGCTGGGGCTGATGGCCGACCCCGAGGTCGCGCGTGCCGCGCACGCGGCCGGCGTCGGTGCCACGCTCACGCTGCCGCTCGGCGGCAAGTCGAAGGTGCCAGGCGACGCCCCGCTGGAAGCGCCGTGGGTGGTCGAGCGCCTGTCCGACGGGCGACTGGTCGGGACCGGGCCGTTCTATCGCGGCGCGCGCATGCAGCTGGGCCCGTGCGCGTGCCTGCGCATCGGCGGCGTGCGCGTGATCGTCAGCTGCGAGAAGCCGCAGCTCGCCGATCAGGAGATGTACCGCTTCATCGGCATCGAGCCGACCGCCGAGGCGATCCTCGTCAACAAGAGCTCGGTGCACTTCCGCGCCGACTTCGCCCCGATCGCCGAGGAGATCCTGGTCTGCAAGGCACCGGGTCCGATGCTGGCCGATCCGGCGGAGTTTCCGTGGCAGCGGCTCGGCCCCGACACGCGCTTCATCCGCATGGGGCGCTGACGGTCGGCGCGGCCGGCGCGGGCTCGCGCCGCAGCGCAGGCGCGAGCCCGTGCGGGGTCAGCGCGCGAACGGCCAGCGGCCGCGCCAGTACTGCAGCAGCAGGAAGCCGCCGGCCGCACCGCCCAGATGCGCGAAGTGCGCAACCCCGCCGGTCGGCTGCATGAGCCCCAGCACCAGTTCGATCGCGCCGTAGCCCAGCACGAACGTGCGGGCCTTCATCGGGATCGGCGGGATCAGCAGCATCAGCGTGCGGTTGGGAAACAGCATGCCGTAGGCGAGCAGCAGGCCGAAGACCCCGCCCGAGGCGCCGACGGTGGGCACGGGGTCGCCCCCCAGCATCTGCGTGACCAGCAGCTGCGCGACCGCCGCCGAGAAGACCGACGTCAGGTAGTACTGCAGGTAGCGCTGGCTGCCGAAGACCTGCTCCACCTGTGCGCCCAGCATGTACAGGCCGAGCATGTTGAACAGCAGATGCGCGAGGCTGCCGTGCAGGAAGCCGTAGGTGATCAGCTGCCAGAAGCGGAACGGCGATGCGTCGCCGTACGCCGGCGAGTCGAGGGGCCACAGGCCGAACTCGACGGTGATGCCGTAGCCGAGCATCTGCGAGATCGCGTAGCAGATGATGTTGATGCCCAGCAGGGCCTGAGTGACGGGAGGCACGAGGCAACGGTCCTTGAAGCCGTGCGCGGCGGGCGCGCAATCCGTCGAACATACCAACGGACCGCCTGTCGGCCGGCTGAACGCCGCGCGCTGCGCAGGCATGCTCGGGCCTTCGACCGACGGGAGAACGCGCGATGGGATGGTTCACGGGCCGCCGGCCGGCCGACCTGGGGGTGCGCGACGGGCGGCTGAAGGCGCTGCCGGCGTCGCCGAATGCAGTGGGCAGCCAGGCCCCGGCGGGATCGGCCGGGTTCGTCGAGCCGCTGCGCACCCGGTTGCCGCGCGAGCAGGTGATCGCCGAGCTGGCGACGATCGTGCGCGCGATGCCGCGCACGCTGATCGTCACGCAGACCCACGACTACCTGTACGCCGAATTCACCTCGGCGCTGATGGGCTACGTCGACGACGTCGAGTTCGTGCTGGCGCCGGAGCCGGGCGTCGTGCACGTGCGCTCGGCCTCGCGGCTGGGGACGAGCGACTTCGGGGTCAACCGCCGGCGCATCGAGGACATCCGCGCCGCCCTCGCGGCGCGCGCTCCGTAGCGCTGGCGCCTCGGAACCTGTGAAGCCGTTCGCCGCGCCCGAGCGAGCGCGACTGGCGGTGTCGATCAAGGCGCGAAGCGCAGCCGTGGCGGGCTCCACGGTGAGCATTCGCAACGCCGAGCGGCGCCGTCAGGCGCGTTCGAGCGGGTGTGGGGATGGCTTCACAGGTTCTCAGGCGGCGCGGCGCGCGGCGCTCGCCGCCCGAGCCACGGCCGCCTCGCGCTCGGCCGCGATGGCGGCGGCACGGTTGCGGCGGTCGAGTTCGCCGCGCAGCGCGAGCCGGCCCAGCAGCAGCGCCGCCTCGTCGCGCAGGGCATCGCGGGCCTGGTTGCGGGCGGCCAGCGCGGCGCGATAGGCCGCTTCGAGGGTCGTGGTCGACATCGGGGGCCTCCGGGCGCGTCGGGGATGCGATGGCCCGATCGTCCCGGCGCGGCCCGTCGGGGCCGCCGGTGTCGGCCGATGTGCATGCCGACGTGCTGCGCGGTAGCGGACTGCGCTACCTTCGAACCGCACTCGGTGACTCGGGGGGGTTGCGGATGTCGGCGACGGCTTCGATGGTGGAAGGCCTCAAGCGCGCGCTGAAGGCGCGGCGTCTGGGCTACCGCGACGTGGCGATGAAGCTCGATCTGTCCGAGGCGAGCGTGAAGCGCCTCTTCAGCAAGGGCGGATTCACCCTCGAGCGCTTCGAGGAGGTCTGCGCGCTGGCCGGGGTGTCGATGACCGAGCTGGCGAAGGAGTCCGACCGCACGCTCGACGCCGTGTCGCAGCTGTCGATGGAGCAGGAGCTGGCGATCATGAAGGACGTGCGCCTGCTGCTGGTCGCCGTCTGCGCGCTCAACCATCTGCGCATCGACGAGATCGTCGCCATCTACGACCTCACCAAGGCCGACTGCGTGCGCCTGCTGCTGCAGCTCGAGCGCATCCGCTTCCTCGAGCTGCTGCCCGACAACCGCATCCGGCTCAAGGTCACCCACACCTTCGAATGGATCGCCAACGGGCCGATCCAGCAGTACTTCAAGGCCAAGGCGCAGAACGAGTACTTCCGCACGCAGTTCGGCGGCCAGAACGAGGCGATGCTGCTGGTCAACGGCATGCTGACCGACGGTGCGGCGTCGCTGGTGCAGTCGAAGCTGCGGCGCCTGGCCAACGAGTTCGCGGAGATCCACGAGGACCAGAAGCGCCTGCCGCTGGGCGAGCGTCGGTCGGTCACGCTGCTGCTGGCGATGCGGCCGTGGGAGCTCGACGATTTCCACGAGCTGCGGCGCGCCCGCGACCGCAAGCCCGCGGTCGCCCCGCGCGCGGGTCCGCCCGACCTCGGCACGGAGCTGTCGCGCGGGGTGTGATGCCGGCAGCGCCGGCCGCAGCCTGCACCGCGGACCGCGCCGTCGGCGCTATCTGCCACCGCGAGGCTCGGGCATCCTTGGTGCACGTCGTCTTTCGACGACGGCACGTCCGATTCCCCCCTCTCGCGCGGAGCCTTGCCATGTCCTTGAAAAGCCCTCTGATGCGCGCCGCGCTCGCCGCCGCGTTGTGCTCGTCCGTCCCTGCGTTCGCGGACGGGTTCTATGTCGGCGGCGGCTTCGGCCGCTCGCGGCTCGAAGTCGAGAACGTCGTCGCGCAAGGCGGCGCTGCGGCGTACTCCGCCGAAGGCAACGGCAACGCGTGGAAGCTCTACGGCGGCTGGAAGTCGCCGATCCTGTTCGGGGTCGAAGGCGGCTACTACGACTTCGGCAAGGTGGACGCCGGCGGCGGCGCCGGGACCGTGGCGAGTTCGTCCATCAAGATGACGGCCTTCGGCGGGTTCGGCACGCTCACGCTGGGTATCCCGCTCACGCCTGTCGAGTTCATCGGCAAGCTCGGTCTCGTGCGCTGGGACGGCAAGGTCGACGCGACCGGCTCGGGAGCGTTTTCGGGCGTCGTCGTGCGGCAGGACGCGAACGAGTGGTCGCCCGCGGGCGGCATCGGGGTGCAGGCCGGCCTGCTCGGACTCAAGTTCCGCGCCGAGTACGAACGCTTCCAGACCGACTCGGACGGCTTCAAGCCGGTCAACCTGCTCACGCTGTCCGTGAACTACACCTTCTGAGACACGCGATGCCGACCATCCGCGTCACCTTGTTCGCCGGCCGCACGGTCGAGCAGAAGCGCGCCTTCGCCGAATCGATCACCCGCGCCGCAGTGGCCGATCTCGGCAGCACGCCCGACTCGGTCGACGTGATCTTCGAGGACGTCGAGAAGCACGACTGGGCGACGGCGGGAAAGCTCTGGTCGGACGCGAAACCCGGCTGAGCGACCGCGCACAGGGCGCGCACGGCCGACACTCGGGTCGGCCGTGTCGTTGCGGCGCCCCGACGCGTCAGACCGGCGAGTTCTCGACGTCCCAGCCGACGTCGCAGCGCTTCTTCGCGGCGCGCTCGAGCAGGTCGACCAGCGGCCAGGCCCGCCGTGCGAGCGGCACCGCCGGTTCGCGCCCGCGGCCGTCGTCGGGCGACGCGGCGTCGGCCGCCTGCATCTCGGCCAGCGCCGCCGGCGACGCGAGCCCGGCGCGCAGTTTCGCGAGCGCCGCCGCCACGTCGGCCGCCAGCAGCGCACTCGGCACCGTGCCGCTGTGCCCCATCAGCTTCAGCAGCCGCACGGCGACATCACCGAACATCACGAACGTGCCGACCTTGCTGTCGAAGCGGACGATCACAGCAGCGCCTCGATCTTCGGCGCCAGGCTCTCGGGCGTCGCGCCCGACCCGAACCGCTCGACGACCCGGCCGTCCTTGCCGACGAGAAACTTGGCGAAGTTCCAGCCGATCGGCTTGCCCTGCTCGGGGCCGGGCGCGGTGTCGATCAGGTGCTTCCACAGCGGGTGCGCCGCCGGGCCGTTGACGTCGATCTTCTCGGTCAGCGGGAAGCTCACGCCGTAGTTCTTCTCGCAGAAGCTCGCGATCTCGGTCGCGCTGCCGGGCTCCTGCGCGCCGAACTGGTTGCACGGAAAGCCCACGACGACGAGGCCCTTCGGGCCGAGGGCCTGCCACAGCGCCTCGAGGCCCTTGTACTGCGGCGTGTAGCCGCAGCGGCTCGCGGTGTTGACCAGCAGCAGCACCTTGCCGGCGTGATCGGCGAAGGCCAGCGGGCGACCGTCGAGGGTCGTGATCGAGAAGCTGTGGACGGTGTCGGTCATGGCGGTGGCAAGGCTCGTGAGGAAGGGATGGAGAAGCGAACGCGACGGCGCTTCGACGGTCGATGAGGCGGCGCGTTCGCGATGCTGGACTCGATTCGCGATCGCGTCGAAGCTCGTCCCCCCACCCTGTCGTCCGCGCCACGCCCGTCTCGCGTGGCGCTTCGCTTTTTCCGAGCGCCCGCCCCGCCCATGTCCTCGTCTTCCCGCGACCGCATCACGATCCACGGTGCGCGCCAGAACAACCTGCGCAACCTGACGGTCTCGATCCCGACCCGTCAGCTCGTCGTCGTCACCGGCGTCTCCGGGTCGGGCAAGTCGTCGCTCGTGTTCGACACGCTCTACGCCGAGGGTCAGCGCCGCTACGTCGAGACCTTCTCGCCGTACGCGCGGCAGTTCCTCGACCGCATGGACAAGCCGCAGGTCGACCGCATCGACGGCATCCCGCCGGCCATCGCGATCGACCAGACCAACCCGGTGCGCACGTCGCGCTCGACCGTCGGCACGATGACGGAGCTGAACGACCACCTCAAGCTGCTGTTCGCGCGCGCCGGTCGCCTGCACTGCCGCTGCTGCGCGCGCCCGGTGCGCCGCGACACGCCCGAGTCGATCGTCGACGACCTCGCGCAGCGCACGCAGGGCGCAGGCGGCGACCCGCGGCTCGTCGTGACCTTCCCGGTGCCGATCCCGGACAACTTCGACGAGGACGAAGTCCTGAAGCTCCTCGAGGCACAGGGCTACACCCGTGTGCACGCACGCACCGAGCGCACGCTGCACATCGTCCAGGACCGCTTCCGCTTCGGCACCGCCGAGCGCGCCCGCATCACCGAGGCGATCGAAGGCGCGCTGCGTGTCGGGCGCGGACGCGTCGACGTGCACGCGCTGGCCGATGCCGATGCCGCGGACGGCACGCCCGCGCCGGCGCCGTGGCGCTGGTCGACCGGTCTGCACTGCGCGTTCTGCGACATCGCGTACGACGACCCGGTCCCCAGCCTGTTCTCGTTCAACTCGCCGCTCGGGGCGTGCGAGACCTGCCGCGGCTTCGGGCGCGTGATCGACATCGACTTCGGGCTGGTGATCCCCGACGAGTCGCGCACGCTCGGTGGCGGCGCGGTCAAGCCGTGGCAGACGCCGAGCTTCGCCGAGTGCCAGGGCGACATGGTCAAGTTCGCGAAGCTGCGCGGCGTGCCGCTCGACGTGCCGTTCGCGAAGCTGTCCGACGCGCATCGCCACTGGGTGCTCGAAGGCGAACCGGCATGGGAGAGCTGGGACAAGTCATGGCCCGGCACCTGGTACGGCGTGCGGCATTTCTTCAAGTGGCTCGAGAGCAAGAGCTACAAGATGCACATCCGCGTGCTGCTGTCGAAGTACCGCGCGTACACGGCCTGCACCACCTGCGACGGCGCGCGTCTGAAGCCCGCCGCGCTGACCTGGCGCATCGGCGGCCACGACGACGCCGATTCCGTGCTGCCGCGCGCGCAGCGCTTCCTGCCGCGCGGCGTGGCCTGGGACCGGCCGCTGCTCGAGTCGCTGCCGGGGCTGTCGATCCACGACGTGATGCTGCTGCCGGCCGATCGCGGCCGCGCGTTCTTCGACCGCATCGCTCCGCAGGCCGCGCGCGGCGACGCGGCGCGCGACGAGGCCGCCGACCTGCTGTTCGCGGAGATCCGCACGCGGCTCGCCTACCTGGCGGACGTCGGGCTGGGCTACCTGACGCTCGATCGCCAGTCGCGCACGCTGTCCGGCGGCGAAGTGCAGCGCATCAACCTGACCACCGCGCTGGGCACGTCGCTGGTCAACACGCTGTTCGTGCTCGACGAGCCGTCGATCGGGCTGCATCCGCGCGACATGCATCGCGTCGTCGGTCTGATGCACCGGCTGCGCGACGCCGGCAACACGCTGGTCGTGGTCGAGCACGACCCGGCCGTGATGCTGGCGGCCGATCGCATCCTCGACATCGGCCCCGGCCCGGGCGAGCGCGGCGGCGCGATCGTCTTCGACGGCACGCCCGACGCGCTGCGCCACGCCCCCGCGACGCTGACGGCCGAGTACCTCGCGGGTCGGCGCCGCGCCGACGCGGGCCTCGTGGGCAAGCCGGTCGCGCCCGACGGACCCGCGATCGTCCTCACCCACGTCACCGCCAACAACCTGAAGGACATCACGGTGCGCTTCCCGCTCGAAGCGCTGGTCGTGGTGACCGGCGTGTCGGGTTCGGGCAAGTCGACGCTCGTGCAGGACGTGCTGTGGCCGGCGCTGCAGAAGCGCAAGGGGCGCCCGGCCGAGATGCCCGGCGCGTTCGGCACGCTGAGCGGCGATCGGCTCGTCGGCGACGTCGTGTTCGTCGACCAGACGCCGATCGGCAAGACCACGCGCTCGAACCCGGCGAGCTACGTCGGTGCGTTCGACGCGCTGCGCCGGCGCTTCGCCGACGCGCCGCTCGCGCGCGAGCGTGGCTGGACGCCCGGCACGTTCAGCTTCAACTCCGGCGACGGGCGCTGCCCGACGTGTGGCGGCAACGGTTTCGAGCACGTCGAGATGCAGTTCCTTTCCGACGTGTACCTGCGCTGCCCCGACTGCGACGGCAAGCGCTACCGGCCCGAGGTGCTCGAGGTCACGATCGACGGCCGCAGCATGGCCGACGTGCTCGAACTCACGGTGAGCGAGGCGGTGCGCGCGTTTGCGACCGACGACGACGTGCTCGCCCGGCTGGTGCCGCTGGTGAACGTCGGGCTCGAGTACGTCCGCCTGGGCCAGCCGGTGCCGACGCTGTCCGGCGGCGAGGCGCAGCGCCTGAAGCTCGCCGGCCATCTGGCCGAGGCCGCCGCGGGCAACACGGCGTCGACGCTGTTCCTGTTCGACGAACCGACGACGGGCCTGCACTTCGACGATGTCGCCAAGCTGCTGCGCGCGTTTCGCGAGCTGATCGCGCGCGGGCATTCCCTGATCGTCATCGAGCACAACCTCGACGTGATCCGCGCCGCGGACTGGCTGATCGACCTGGGCCCCGAGGGCGGTGACGCCGGCGGCGAGATCGTCGTCGAAGGCTCCGTCGACACCGTGCGTGCCTGCCGCGCGTCGCACACCGGTGCGGCGCTGATCGACTACGACCGCGCGCTGGCGGTCGGCTTCGCGCCGAAGCCCGACAACACCGCCGTGCTCGAAGCGGCCGAAGCACCCGGCGGCCGCTACCTCGGCAACGTTCGAGGCGGATTCGGAGCGATCGCGCACGACGCGATCACCGTACGCAACGCGCGCGAGCACAACCTGAAGGGCGTCGACGTCGAGATCCCGCACGACGGCTTCACCGTGATCACCGGCGTGTCGGGGTCGGGCAAGTCGACGCTCGCGTTCGACATCCTCTTCAACGAAGGCCAGCGTCGCTACCTCGAATCGCTGAACGCGTACGCGCGCCAGTTCGTGCAGCCGGCGTCGCGGCCGGACGTCGACGCGATCTTCGGCATTCCGCCGACCGTGGCGATCGAGCAGCGCACCAGCCGCGGCGGGCGCAAGAGCACGGTCGCGACGCTGACCGAGCTGTATCACTTCCTGCGCCTGCTGTGGATGAAGCTGGGCGTGCAGCACTGCCCGAACGACGGCACGCCGATCGCGCCGCAGAGCGCCGACAGCATCGCGGCGCAGCTGCTGCGCGAACACCGCGGCAAGCACATCGGCCTGCTCGCGCCGCTGGTGATCGCGCGCAAGGGGTACTACACCGACCTCGCCGACTGGGCAAAGGGCAAGGGCTTCGAGCAGCTGCGCGTCGACGGCACGTTCGTGTCGACGCTGAAGTGGCCGCGCCTCGACCGCTTCAAGGAGCACACGATCGAGCTGCCGGTCGCGGACCTCGTCGTGTCGCCGGACAACGAAGCGCCACTGCGCCGCGCGCTCGCGACCGCGCTCGAGCACGGCAAGGGCGTCGTGCACGTCGTCGGCCCGCTCGACGGACTGATGGAAGGCCGCGCCCGCCTGACCGAGACCGTGTTCTCGACCAAGCGCGCGTGCCCGACCTGCAACACGAGCTATCCCGAGCTCGACCCGCGGCTGTTCTCGTTCAACTCGCCGCACGGCTGGTGCCGCACCTGCTTCGGCACCGGCGCGAAGCTCGCCGATTTCGACGCCGAGCAGACCGGCGAGGAAGCGCAGTGGCTCGAGCCGTCCGCGACCGACCCCGAGGCGACCGTGTGCCCGGCGTGCCAGGGCTCGCGCCTGAACCCGGTGGCGCGCCACGTGCGCTTCCGCGACCGCGGGCTCGCCGATCTGGTGGCGCTGCCGGTGCGCGACGTCGACGCGTTCTTCGCACAGCTCGTGCTCGAAGGCCGCGAGCGCGACATCGCGCGCGACCTGCTGGCCGAGCTGCGATCGCGGCTCGCGTTCCTGCAGGACGTGGGCCTGGGCTATCTCGCGCTCGACCGCTCCGCCCCGACGCTGTCGGGCGGCGAAGCGCAGCGCATCCGGCTGGCCGCGCAGCTCGGCTCGAACCTGCAGGGCGTCTGCTACGTGCTCGACGAACCGACCATCGGCCTGCATCCGCGCGACAACCGCGTGCTGCTCGACACGCTCGGACGCCTCGAAGCCAAGGGCAACACGCTGGTCGTGGTCGAGCACGACGAGGACACCATCCGTCGCGCCGACCACGTGATCGACCTCGGCCCCGGCGCCGGCACGCGCGGCGGGCGCGTGATCGCCGCCGGCACCGCGGCGATGCTCGCGGCGCAGCCCGACTCGATCACCGGACGCTTTCTCGCGCAGCCGCTGCGCCATCCGCTGCGCCCGCGCCGCGCGGTGCGCGACAACAGCCTTGCGCTGCACGTCAGGCACGCGACGCTGCACAACCTGAAGGGCGTGTCGGCGCGTGTGCCGCTCGGACGGCTGACCGTCGTGACCGGCGTCAGCGGCTCGGGCAAGTCGACCTTCGCGCGCGACGTGCTGCGCGACAACCTCGCGCGGCTCGTGAGCGAGGGGCGGCGCAAGCGCAGCGCGGCGCTCGTCGGCTGCGAGGACATCGGCGGTGCCGAGCGCATCGGGCGCGTGCTCGAAGTCGACCAGACGCCGATCGGCAAGACGCCGCGCTCCTGCCCCGCGACCTACGTCGGCTTCTGGGATGCGATCCGCAAGCTGTTCGCCGCCACGCCGGAGTCACGCATGCGTGGCTGGGGACCCGGGCGCTTCTCGTTCAACACGCCCGGCGGGCGCTGCGAAGCCTGCGAAGGCCAGGGCGTGCAGCGCATCGAGATGAGCTTCCTGCCCGACGTGCAGGTGGTCTGCGACGCATGCGCCGGCCAGCGCTTCAACCCCGACACGCTGTCGGTGCGCTACAAGGACCGCTCGATCGGCGACGTGCTGCAGATGAGCATCGACGACGCCGTGAAGTTCTTCGAGACGCACAGCGCGATCCACCACACGCTGCAGCTGCTGCAGGACGTGGGCCTGGGCTACCTCACGCTCGGGCAGCAGAGCCCGACGCTGTCGGGCGGCGAGGCGCAGCGCATCAAGCTCGTCACCGAACTCGCGCGCGTCAAGCTCGAGCCCGAGCTGCCACCGCCGGTCGACACCAAGGCATCGCAGAAGCGCGCACGCGCCGCGGCGAAGGCCGCCGCAGCCGCGGGCCCGTCGACGGCGACTTCGGCGCCCGCACCGAAGCGTCCCGACCCCGCCGAAGGCAAGCCCGGCACGCTGTACGTCCTCGACGAACCGACCGTCGGCCTGCACATGGCCGACGTCGAGAAGCTGATCCACGTGCTGCACCGGCTGGTCGACGGCGGCAACACCGTGGTGGTGATCGAGCACAACCTCGACGTGATGGCCGAGGCCGACTGGATCGTCGACCTCGGCCCCGAAGGCGGATCCGGCGGTGGCGAGATCGTCGCGATCGGGGCGCCGGAGGTCATCGCGGCGGCACCGGGGCGGTCGCACACGGCGCAGGTGCTGGGGGGGTTTCTGCGGGAGCGGGGGAAGTGAATCGATCGGCCGAGCGGGACGTTCCCATCGTTGCCCGACGGAGCGAACATCCCGCTGCCGACCCGGAGACCGCCATGACCGCACTCGAAGCGCGGATTCTCGAACGACTTCGCCACCTGTCCGCGGAGCGGGTGGCGGAGGTGGTCGACTTCGTCGATTTCCTTGCTGCGTGTGAAGAACGCGCGGAAGCCGGTGGGCGACCGGGCGAAGCGCTCGCGAAGATCGACGCCCTGAACCTTCCGCCGCTGACCGAAGAAGAGGTGGAGGAGGAGATCCAGGCGGCACGGGCTGAGCGGCGGGCGCAGAGAGGCGCTTGATCGAGCGGCCGCGTGCGGCTCGTCCTCGATACCAACCGACGACCACGTGCTCGCGTCAGCAGTCGCGGCTCGGGCGGACCTGATCGTCTCCGGGGACAAGCGTGACCTCCTCGCCGTCTGCACGGTCGTAGGCTCGCATGTGTCTACCGAAGCGGGGGCGATCTAGAGAAGGCCCCCCGCTCGAGCACGGGGATCCGAAGGGCCGCCCCGAGGCCGGTGACCAGGACTGACCAACGCAGCAGGCACGGCCCTGGACGGCGGCGACCGTCCAGAGCCGTGTTTTTTCATGTGGCTCGCTACCGCTGGTGGCGGCCAGCCTCAGGTCGCCGTCCTTCGCCTGCGTCTCGTGGGTCGACCACCCGATGCGGACGTGCCGCGGTGCGCTTCTTCAACCGCTTCCGATCCCGGCTGCGGATCGACCGGCGGCCAGTGCCCCGCCTCCACCCGCTGCTCGAACCACCGGTGCATCGCGGCGTCCTCGACGGCGTACTCGCCGCGCGCCGACTTCCAGACGAGGGCCGGGTTGCGGGCACGCAACGCTTCGAGGGCTCGCTGCGCCTGCTGGGGCGTCACGCGATCCGCGACCTTGTCGCGATAGAAGGCGAGTGCCTCGCCGTCGTACGGACGGAACCTCGGCCCCTGCTCCAGCAGGCGCCAGAGCACGGCCTGCTCCAGCGGTCGCAGCGCGAGGTAGTCGGAGTCCATCTGCGTCTCGTCCTCCTGCTGTCGCCGGCGCGCGGCATCCAGCACTGCGTCCTCGAACCGCGCGCCCTTCAGGTCGACCAGGGGGCTCAACGCGTGACCAAGCGCCTCCATGAAGAACTGTGGCCGGTGGCCGAAACTCTCGAACGCTTCCGTCAGGCGC
>JALORJ010000183.1 GCA_025459035.1 Burkholderiales bacterium | reverse complement strand
CCGCTCGACGATCCACCGGGCGTGTGATCGGGGTTCCACGGGTTGCGCGTGACCGACGGCGCCATGAACGCGAACTCGGTGGTCACCGTCTTGCCCAGGGCGAAGGCGCCCGAGTGGAACAGGCGCCGCACCAGATCGGCGGACTGCGCCGGCCAGTGGTCCGCGAAGATCGGCGAGCCCATGCCGGTGGGCATGCCCGCGACGTCGATGATGTCCTTCACGCCGATCGGCACGCCCGGCAGCCAGCCGCGCTCGCCGGCCGGAAGTTCGTCGGAGCGGTCGCCGAGCGGTCGCGGCGTGCGGCGCACCTGATCGGCAGTCCGGGCGGCCGCGATCGCCCCCTTCTCGTCGAGCCAGGCCCACGCCTTCACCGACGGTTCGAGGGCACGGATGCGCTCGAGGCACGCCGCGGTGTAGGTCTCGGACGAGACCTCGCCGCGCCGGATCGCGGCCGCGACCTCGGTCAGCCCGAGCGCATGCAGCGGCCGCGCGCGGCTCGAGCGCCCCCACCGATGCGCTTCCGCGGCCGACTCGCGGGCGCTCTGTGCGCCGTGCGTGTCCTTGTCGTCGTCGGGGCGGCTCATGTCCGGCACTCCTTCGGCCCGTCGCGGGCCGGCGATGTCACGACGCGGCGCGCGAGCGCCGCCGGATGCGGGTGCCGACGCGCGCTCACGCGCGGGTCGCCTCGCGGACTTCGGGATTGAGCAGATGCGGCGGCACCTGACCGGTCAGCGCCGCGATGCAGTTGCGCGCCGCCGTGTTCGCCATCGCACGGCGCGTGGGCTCCGACGCGCTGGCGATGTGCGGTGTGAGCACGACGTTGGCGAGTTCGAGCAGGCGCGGGTCGAACTGCGGTTCGTTCTCGTAGACATCGAGTCCCGCGGCCCACGGATGACCGCGCCGCAGCGCGTCGACCAGCGCCGCGTCGTCGACGACACCGCCGCGCGCGACGTTGATCAGCACGCTGCCGGGCTTCATCGCCGCGAGCTCGCGGGCGCCGATCATGTGATGCGTGGCCGGCGAATACGGCGTGAGCAGCACCACGATGTCGCTCTCGGCGAGCAGGGCGTCCTTGTCGCGCCACTGCGCCCCGGCGGCCTGCTCCGGTGGCAGCGGCTGGCGGTTGTGGTAGCGGATCGTCATGTCGAAGCCGCGCGCGCGCTTCGCGACCGCCTGACCGATGCGCCCCATGCCGAAGATGCCCAGCGTCGCACCGTGCACGTCCTTGCCGAGCATCTGCTTCAGGAAGTTGGCCTGCCAGCGGCCCGCACGCAGGTAGTGCTCGGCTTCGGTCAGACGGCGACAGGTGGCGAGGATCAGCCCGAGCGTGTGGTCCGCGACGCTGTCGGTCAGCACCCCGGGCGTGTTGGTGACCATCACGCCGCGCGCGGTGCAGGCCGCGACGTCGATGTTGTTGTAGCCGACCCCGACGTTGCTGATCACGCGGATGCGCGGGCAGCGGTCGAGCAGCGCCGCATCGATGCGGTCGTTGGTCGAGATCACGGCGCCGTCGTGCGCGGCCATCAGTGCCGCGAGCGCCTCCGGCGGGTGGCGCACGTCGGCCTGGTTGGACGTGACGGCACAGTGCTCGGCGAGCAGGGCGAGCGTGTCGTCGAAGACTTCGCGGCTGACGAGGACGGCGGGCTTCAAGGGGGAGCGCGGGGACGGAGGCAGGGACGAGCAGCGACGGCGAACGGCAGGAACGAAGGCAGCGGGCGCCGGGAGCGACCCGGCGGCCGGTCGCCGGACCGGCGTCGGGGCCGGGCGTGAGCGGATCGGTGCGGACGCGCGTTGTTCACGCTTGTCCACAGGTCGACAAGACACTCTTTCGGCGCGTTTGTCCACCCCGCGTGACAACATGGCGCATCGGCACGGGTGGTCATAATCGACGCGTCGCGCGTGGGGCCGCCGCCTCTCGCGCCCACGCTTTCCTTCACCTGCTCGCACGCGGCTGCCGCCGCCGATCCTCGATGGCCACCATCCAGTACCTGACGACGATCCAGTTCGACTTCGGCGCGCTGCGCCTGCTGGCGCCCGAGATGGCCCGACTGGGCATCGGCCGCCCGCTGATCGTGACCGACCGGGGCATCCGCGCGAGCGGCCTGCTCGACCGGCTGCTTGCCGCCCTGCCCGACGGCGCCCGCGACGCACCGGTGTTCGATGCCACACCGCCGAACCCGACCGAGGCCGCCGTCCATGCCGGCGTCGCCGCCTGGCGCGACGGCGGTGCCGACGGGATCGTCGCGATCGGCGGCGGCTCGTCGCTGGACCTCGCCAAGGGCGTCGCGCTGATGGCCACGCATCCGGGGCCGCTGGTGCAGTACGCCGCCGTCGAGGGCGGGGTCGCCCGCATCGGCGCCGGCGTGGCACCGGTGATCGCGATCCCGACGACGGCCGGGACCGGCAGCGAGGTCGGGCGTGCCGCGGTGCTCGCGCTCGAGGACGGCCGCAAGCTCGGGTTCCTGTCGCCGCACCTGCTGCCGAAGGTCGCGATCTGCGACCCCGAGCTCACCCTGGGGTTGCCGCCCGGGCTGACCGCGGCCACCGGCATGGACGCGGTCGCGCACTGCATCGAGACCTTCCTGTCACCGCTGGTGAATCCGCCGGCCGAGGCCATCGCGCTCGACGGGCTGGCGCGGGCGATCGGGCACATCGAGCGCGCGACGCGCGACGGCTCGGACCGTCAGGCGCGCTGGGAAATGATGATGGCGGCGATGGAAGGCGCGATGGCGTTCCAGAAGGGCCTGGGCGCGGTGCATGCCCTTTCGCATCCGCTGGGCGGGCTGCACGAGGTGTCGCTGCACCACGGCACCCTCAACGCGGTGCTGCTGCCGCCGGTGCTGCGCTTCAACGCGCCGCATGTCGGCGACAAGCTGCGGCGGCTCGCGGTCACGCTCGGCCTCGCCCCCGACGCGGACGTGGCGCAGGCCGTCGAGGCCCTGAACGCGCGGCTCGGGCTGCCGGCCGGCCTGAAGTCGATGGGCGTGCCCGAGGGCGTGCTCGACGCGATCGCGGCGGCAGCCCCGAAGGACCACTGCCACAACACCAACCCGGTCAAGCCGACCGTCGAGGAGTACCGCGCGCTGCTGCGGGCGGCCTGGCGCTGAGGCGCGCCGTCGGTCCGACCGCGCTCGGAGACGGTGAAGCCGCTCGGCGCACCGGCGCAAATGCGACCGGTCGTGCCGATCGACGCGCGAAGCCCCGCGGGGGCGCGGACCCCGACGCGCATTCGCGACGCCTTGCGGCGGCGTCCCGCGCGTGCAGGCGCGTACCGCGGATGGCTTCGCGGCGGCTCAGGCCGACGCCGGCGGGGCGCGGTCGTCGACGACGATCACGTGCACACGGAACGGGCCGTGGGCACCGATCTGCAGCACGCCTTCGATGTCGGCAGTGCGTGACGGACCGCTGACGAAGTTCGTCGCCCGCGGCAGCGCGCCGACCTCGACGCGGGTGCGCTCGAACGCGTCTTCCATCGTGCGTACCACGCGCGACGCCGGCACCACGGCGACATGCGTCTCCGGCAGCAGGCTGGTCACCGGATGCGTGCGCGGCGTCGACAGGAACATCAGCGTGCCGGTCTCCGCGATCGCAAGGTGCGCGCCCGTGATGCCGACCGGATCGTCGCCCTGCGCCGCGCGGAAATCGATCTCGATGTCGGCCGCAGCCCAGTCGAGATCACCCAGCTCGGGCCACGCGACCGCCTGCGTCGGCAGCTGCTTTGCAACCAGGTAGCGCGCCACCGCCAGCGGGACCTCGGCCCGGGTCGCGACCGTGTCGACCGTGCTCGCCGCCCGCACGCACTCGGCACGAAAGCGCTCGACGGCGTCGGTCCACGCCATCGTCGGCCGCGGGCCGACCGGATGCTCGCGGATCCGTGCCTCGACCAGCGCGCGCTCCGAGTCGTGCGCCGACGGGTCGGCGCCACGGGCTTCGCGCAGGCGCGACAGGATGCGATCGCGGGCCGACACGGCGGTCACGACGCGCGCTTCGCGCCGGCGGCACGCAGCTCGCGGAAGGTGCGGCCCTGCGGGGCGGGCAGGTCGCGCTCGACGGTCCAGCCGCCGTTGCCGGGCAGCGCGTGGATCAGGCCGTTGCTGCCGCCCATGCGTCGGCCGATGCGCGCCGCGACGCGCGTCGCGAGCGCGTACAGCCCCGGGCGCTGCGCGAACCACGCCCACGCCCGCAGTCCGACGCGCTCCTGCCACGGCCGCAGCCCGCGGTCGGTCTGCTTCTCCCGCAGCTTGCGCAGCAGGTCGGGCAGCGGAATGCGTACCGGACACACGACGCCGCACTGGTTGCACAGCGTCGCCGCGTGCGGCAGGTCGACCGCGTTCTCGAGGCCGATGTAGTTGGGCGTCAGCACCGAGCCGATCGGTCCCGGGTACACCCAGCCGTACGCGTGGCCGCCGATGTTCTGGTAGACAGGGCAGTGGTTCATGCATGCGCCGCAGCGGATGCAGCGCAGCGCCTCCTGCATGTCGGTGCCGAGCAGCGCCGAGCGGCCCGCGTCGACGATCACGACGTGGTTCTCGACCGGGCCGTCGGCATCGCCGTCGCCCTTCGGGCCGGTGTTGATCGACACGTAGTTGCTGATCGACTGCCCGGTGGCCGAGCGCGTCAGCACCCGCAGCACGCAGGCGACGTCCTCGAGCGTCGGGATGACCTTCTCGATGCCGGTGATCGCGACGTGCACGCGCGGCAGCGTGGTGGTCATGCGACCGTTGCCTTCGTTGGTCACGATGATCGTCGAGCCGGTCTCGGCGATCAGGAAGTTGGCCCCGGTGATGCCCATGTCCGCGCTGAGGAAGTGCTCGCGCAGGAACTTGCGCGCCTCCATCGTGAGCGCGGTCGGGTCGGTCTTGCGCTCGGTGCCGTGGTGCTCGTGGAAGACGTCCGCGACGTCGTCGCGGTTCAGGTGGATCGCCGGCGCGATGATGTGCGACGGGGTCTCGCCCTTGAGCTGGATGATGTACTCGCCGAGGTCGGTCTCGACCACCTGCATGCCGGCACCTTCGAGCGCGACGTTGAGGTGCGATTCCTCGCTCACCATCGACTTCGACTTGATGATCTTGCGCACGCCGGCCTTGCGCGCGATGTCGACGACGATGCGGTTGATGTCGTCGTGCGTCTCGGCCCAGTGCACGTGCGTGCCGCGCGCCAGCGCCTCGCGCTCGAAGCGCTCGAGCCACACGTCGAGATGGGCGAGCGCGCGGTCGCGGATCGCGGCCGACGCGGTGCGGATGTCCTCGAGATTGTCGAGCTCGCCGATCGCGCGCGCGCGGGCACCGGCGAGGTTGAAGTTGCGCATCGCGCGCTGGACCTTCGCGTCGTGCAGCTTGTCGTGCACGCGCTCCTTGAAGGTCGCCTTCGGCGCGAGCCGGGCGCGCTTCGCGTCGCCGCCGGCGAAGGCCGTGGTGGTCATGTCGAGGTCTCCGGCACGTGCCCCGCCAGGATCTCGGCGACGTGCAGCACGCGGGTGGTGGTGTTGCCCATGCGGCGCAGGCGCCCTTCGATGTTCAGCATGCAGCCCAGATCGCCGAGCACGACCGCGTCGGCCTCGGTCTGGACGATGTCGTCGCACTTGCGCTCGGCGATACGCGACGAGATCTCGCCGTACTTCATCGCGAACGTGCCGCCGAAGCCGCAGCAGTACTCGGGCGTCGCCATCTCCTTGAGCACGAGCCCCGGCACGCGTGCGAGCAGCGCGCGCGGCTGCTGCTTAACGCCCATCTCGCGCAGGCCGGAACACGAGTCGTGATAGGTCACGCAGCCGTCGAAACGCCCCGGCACCGCATCGATGCCGGCGACGTTGACGAGGAAGTCGGTCAGCTCGCGCATGCGTGCGACCACGTGGTCGAGCGCGGCGCGATCTTCGGGAAACTCGGCCAGCAGTTCGGGGTAGTGCG
>JALORJ010000182.1 GCA_025459035.1 Burkholderiales bacterium | reverse complement strand
CCACCGCGAAGCCGCGGCCGGCCTCGCCGGCGCGAGCGGCTTCGATCGCGGCGTTCAGCGCCAGCAGGTTCGTCATGTCCGCGATCTCCTGGACCACGCGCGACAGCTCGGCCGCGCGAGACACCTCGTCCCCGAGGCTGCCGACCACCTCGCTCACGTGCGAGGTCGCGCTCACCGCCGCGTCGAGCGACCCCGACAGCTTCGCCAGCGCGTCGCGGCTCTGCTCGGCCAGACCGGCGGCCTCGTTGGCCACGTTGCCGGCACTGCGACCGGACTCGCCGATCGCCGCCGCCGCCTCGTCGATGCTGGACAGCAGCTGGGTCGACTGGAGCGCCGCATCGGCCTGGCGCCGACTGCTGTCGCGTGCGGCACCGGCCTCGTTCGCCAGCGCAGTCGACGCGCTCGACAACGGCGCGATCGCGCCGACCGTCGACCGGATCAGCCCGGTCAGATTGCGCTGCATCGAGCCGAACGCGTGCAGCAGGCTGCCGGGCTTGTCGACCGCGATCGACTCGGTGAAGTCGCCGTCGGCCAGACGCTGCGCCGATGCGTGCAGCACGTCGGGCTCGGCCCCGAGACGCCTGAGGATGGTGCGCGCGCCGATGATGCCGACGACGTTCGCGACCGCGGCGCTCAGGACCAGGATGCCGACCACGGTCGCGTAGATCAGCGTGAGCCGGTAGTCGAGCAGGTTGACGTTGTCGTCGGCGTACCGGTTCGCGGCGAGCACCGTGCGATCGACGCCGGCGCGGTGCTCCTCGTAGGCCCGGTGCATCGTGGGGAGCAGCTTCGCCATCGCTTCGCGGTCCCCGCGCGCGGCCGCAGGGATGAACTCGGTGTCGATCGCCTTCATCAGGCGCTGCCCGGCGGCCTGCTGCTCGCCCAGCAGCGCGCTCTTGACGCCGGCATCGAACTGCAGGCCGGTCCAGTACTGGTTGCGGCGGTCGAACTCCTCGCGCAGCTGGCGCAGCTTGGCGACTGCCGCATCGCGTCCGACCTGGGTCTCGGCTTCGTAGGCGAGCGACAACTGCAGCCGTGCCTCGACCAGATACAGCGGCGGCGGCAGGATGTCCGCGACCACGTCCTTGCTGACGAACACCCGCTGCGCGGCGGACTCGAGCGTGCGCACGGCATTGATGCCGAGCGCGCCGGTGAGGATCGTGCCGATCAGCGGCACGATCGCCATGATGATCAGGAGACGGCGTACGGTCATGTCGGTTGTCAGCTCCCGAGGGAGACCCCCTCTTGTGTGTTGTTGTCCTGGCGAAGCGCGTGCACGCAAACCGAATCCCATGTGCGCGCGCCGGTGGAAGGCATTGCGGCGATCCGACGGCTGCGCCTCACGCGCGACAGGCTGCGCGACCCTGCCGCCGATGTCGACCGCACGCGGCGAACGCCGGCAACCGACGAACGTAAGCGGAAACCGGCGGCGGCGCCGCTAGTTCGACTGCTGCTGCTGTTGCTGCTGCTGCCGGCGCGCAACGTGGCGCTCCACCCCGGCAGTCGCGTCGACGGAACGCGCAGGCATCCGGCGCAGGTCGAGGGTAAGCGGAAACGACCGGTTCGGCAGTTCCGGGACCACCTCCGACGGCCCTGGCGTGTGGCCGGTCGCCTGGAACCGCGCCACGCGCCGCGCTTCGGCCTCGTTCGCGTTGACCGGCAGGCGGTCGTAGTTGCGGCCGCCCGGGTGCATGACGTGATAGGTGCAGCCGCCGACGGCGCGACCGTTGGCGGTGTCGACCAGGTCGAAGACGAGTGGCGTGTGGACCCGGATCGTCGGATGCAGCGCGGACGGCGGCTGCCACGCGCGATAGCGCACGCCCGCGACGAATTCGCCGGGCACGCCCGTGGGCGCGAGCGGCACCGGTCGGCCGTTGCAGGCCACGACCCAGCGCGGGTCGTGCAGATGACGCACCTTCACCTGCATGCGCTCGACCGACGAGTCGACGTAGCGCGACGTCGCGCCCGCCTGCGTCTCCTCGCCCAGCACATGCCACGGCTCGAGCGCCTGCCGCAGTTCGATCTCGATGCCCCGGTGCACGACGGTGCCGTAGCGCGGGAAACGGAACTCGAGGAAGGCCGCGAACCAGTCGGTCTCGAAGCCGTACCCCGCCGTCGCGAGATCGGTCACGACCTCGTCCATGTCCTGCGCGACGAAGTGCGGAAGCATGAAGCGGTCGTGCAGCGCCGTGCCCCACTCGATCAGTGCGCCGGTCCACGGCGCGCGCCAGAAACGCGCGACCAGCGCCCGCAGCAGCAGCATCTGCACCGCCGCCATCTGCCAGTGCGGCGGCATCTCGAAGGCGCGGAACTCGAGCAGGCCCAGCCGCCCCGTCGGGCCGTCGGGCGAGTACAGCTTGTCGATCGAGAACTCGGCGCGATGGGTGTTGCCGGTCACGTCGACCAGCAGGTGCCGCAGCAGGCGGTCGACAAGCCACGGCTGCAGCGACTCCTTGCCGGTCTCGGCGACGCGCGACATCTCCTGGAACGCGATGCCCAGTTCGTAGAGCGCGTCGTCGCGGGCCTCGTCGACGCGCGGCGCCTGGCTCGTCGGGCCGATGAACATGCCCGAGAACAGGTAAGACAGCGCCGGGTGGTTCTGCCAGTAGCCGATGAGGCTGCGCAGCAGGTCCGGCCGGCGCAGCAGCGGGCTGTCGGCAGGTGTCGGGCCGCCGATGGTCACGTGGTTGCCGCCACCGGTGCCGGTGTGGCGCCCGTCGATCATGAACTTCTCGGTGCCCAGTCGCGTGAGGCGGGCCTCCTCGTACAGCGACCGGGTCTGATCCACCAGCGCGCGCCAGCCGTGCGCCGGATGCACGTTGACCTCGATCACGCCCGGGTCCGGCGTGACGAACATCCGCACGAGCCGCGGATCATGCGGCGGCAGGTAGCCCTCGAGTCGCACCGGCACGCCGGTGCGCTCGGCCGCGTCCTCGATGCGTGCGACCAGCACGAGCCAGTCCTCCAGCGTCGGCACCGGCGGCAGGAAGACGTGCAGCGTGCCGTCGCGGACCTGCATGCACAGGGCCGTGCGAACGACCTCGCGCACCGGCTTGCCGACCTTCGGCGCCGGCGTGGCATCGAGCTTCGCCGCGTCGCGCTTCGCCATCTCCGCCGGGTCGGACGCCGCCTCGACGTCCTCGCCGAGCTGCTGCCGCGGCAACGGCGGCTTCGGCTCGAACGGGTCGGGCGGCAGCAGCGGGTCGATGTCGTCGGGCAGCTGCGTCGGCAGCGAACCGAGCGGCAGCCGCAGCCCGAGCGGCGAATCGCCCCCGATCAGATACAGATGCTCGCGCTTCAGCGGCCACGGCGAACTGGTCCAGCCGCCGTGCCCGTCGCGGCGCGCGGCGGGCTTCGCCGGCGCCGGGATCGGCTGCAGCGGCAGCACCCAGCCGGCAATCTCGCCGGCGCCGGTCTCGAGGGCCCGCGCGAGCTGCGACCGCTTCGCCGCGTCCTTCAGGTCGTGTTCGAGCGGATCGACGTTGACCGGCAGGCGCTGCTCCGCGCGGAGCGTCTCCCACACGTCCTCGTACGCCGGGATCAGGCGGCGCGCGTCGAGTCCCAGCAGCCCCGTCAGCGTGCGCGCGAAGCGCTCGGCCTGCGCCGGCGTCGTGTCGCCGGCCGCGTCGATCGCCAGTCGCGCCGGATCGCGCCAGACCGGCTCGCCGTCGCTGCGCCACAGGCAACCCAGCGCCCAGCGCGGCAGCGGTTCGCCCGGGTACCACTTGCCCTGACCGTGATGCGAGACACCACCGGGGGCCCAGCGCGCGCGCAGCCGTTCGAGAAGCTCTCCCGCGAGCGCGCGCTTGCGATCGCCCAGCGCCGTGAAGTTCCACTCGACGCCGTCCATGTCGTCGATCGACACGAAGGTCGGCTCCCCGCCCTGCGTGAGCCGCACGTCCCACGCGCGCAGCTGCGTGTCCACCTTCTCGCCCAGCGCGTCGATCGCACTCCACTGCCGCTCGGTGTAAGGCAGCGTGACGCGCGGATCTTCGGAAAAGCGCGTGACGCGCATCGCGAAGCTGAACTCGACTTCGCACGGGTCGGTCCAGCCGGTGACCGGCGCGGCGCTCGACGGTTGCGCCGTCGCGGCCAGCGGGATGTGGCCCTCGCCCGCCAGCAGACCCGACGTCGCGTCGAGCCCGACCCAGCCCGCTCCGGGCAGGTAGACCTCGGCCCACGCGTGCAGGTCGGTGAAGTCGGCGGCCGGACCGCTCGGACCGTCCAGCGCCTTCACGTCCGGTGCGAGCTGGATCAGGTAGCCCGACACGAAGCGCGCGGCCAGCCCCAGCTCGCGCAGCAGCTGCACCAGCAGCCAGCCGGAGTCGCGACACGACCCCTGGCCGCGTTCGAGCGTGCGGTCCGGCGACATCACGCCAGGCTCCATGCGCACGATGTAGCCCACCGCCTTGTGCACGCGCTGGTTCAACGCGACCAGCACGTCGGCGGTCCCCACACCCCCGAACGTCAGCAGTTCGCGCCGCGCCGCCGCGACGAAGGCCGCGAAGCGCGGCCCGGCGGCGTCGATCTCGAGAAACGGCGCGAGCTCGCGCTTCAGCGGCTCCGGGTACTGGAACGGGAACGTCTCCGCGTACTTCTCGAGGAAGAAGTCGAACGGGTTGATCACCGTCATGTCGGCGACCAGATCGACCTCGATCGCGAGCTCGCGCATGCGATCGGGGAACACGGCACGCGCGAGGAAGTTGCCGTACGGGTCCTGCTGCCAGTTGAGGAAGTGATGCGGCGGCGTGATGCGCAGCGAGTAGCTGTCGATCGGCGTTCGGGTGTGCGCCGCGGGCTTGAGCCGGATCTCGTGCGGCGACACCGCGACCGGACGGTCGAAGCGGTAGCGGGTCTCGTGGTGGAGCGCGACGCGGATGGTCATGACGGCATGGCGAGTGGAGACGACGCGGGCGCGCCGCGCAGGCGGACGCGGCGCACGCGGATCACGACAGCCAGTCGGGATTCGGCAGCTCGCCGAAGACGCGGCGCAGGCCGCCGCCCCAGCCCTGGCGCAGCATCGTGAAGTACGGATCGCCCTCGACGATGCGCTTGTGGATACCCACGCGCAGCGCGTCGCGCGGGTACCACAGCATCTCGATCGGCAGCCCGACGGAGATGTTCGAGCGGATCGTCGAGTCGAACGAGATCAGCACGCACTTGGCCGCCTCGGCCATCGGCGTGCCGGGCGTGACGACGCGGTCGAGGACCGGCTTGCCGTACTTGCTCTCGCCGACCTGGAAGTACAGGTTGTCGGGCGTGGCCTCGATGAAGTTGCCCTGCGAGTAGATGTTGAACAGCCGCGGCGCCTCGCCGCGGATCTGGCCGCCGAACAGCAGCGTCGCGCTGTAGTCGATGTTGTTCTGCGACAGGTACGGCCCGTCGCGACGCTGCATCTCGCGAAGCGCGTCGCCGACCATCGTCGCGGCGTCGTACATCGAGGTCGCCTTCCAGATGCTGTCGTCGCCGTCGGTCGCGCGCGAGCGGCGCTCGATCAGGTTCAGCACACCCTGCGTGATCGCGAGGTTGCCCGACGACAGCAGCACCATCACGCGGTCGTCGCGCTTCTCGAACACGCGCATCTTGCTGAAGGTCGCGATGTGGTCGACGCCCGCGTTGGTGCGGGAGTCGGATGCGAACAGCATGCCGGAATCGAGCAGGATGGCGACGCAGTAGGTCACGGCAGGACGGTGCGTTTCAGGACGCGCGAAGGTAGCAAAGCGACGCGGTCGACGCGCTGCAGGCCATCAGGCGCTGACCGGCACCGGGGCCGCGAAGAACGCCCGGTCGATCTCGCCACCGAGGTCCGACAGGCGGTCGAGGAAGTTGGTGAGGTACTCGTGCAGGCCCGACGCGAAGATCGCGTCGATACGACCAAAGCGCAGGCCGGAGTGCAATTCGCCGGCCA
>JALORJ010000181.1 GCA_025459035.1 Burkholderiales bacterium | reverse complement strand
CGCGACGAGCATGCGGTGCAGCCCGCCCGCGCGCGCCGCGATCGCCGCCGGGATGTCGGGGCGCTTCAGGTACAGCACGCCGGCGAGCGTTGCACCGGCGAGCGCGAGCCAGAACGGCGCCGTGCCGAAGGCATGCAGCCCCATCGCGGCCGCGCCGTGGAAGTGTTCGCGCAGATCGTCCATGGCGGCATGGCGCTCGGCGTCGATGTGGATCACGCCGTCGAAGAACCCGCCGAACAGCATCGGTTCGATGGCCACGAAGCCGACGACGAGCGACGGAATCGCGAGGAGCACCAGCGGCAGCGTGACGACCCACGGCGACTCGTGCGGCGGGCCGCCCGCGTGGTCGTGGTGACCGTGGGCGTCGTCATTACCGGTGTGGCCGGACGGCGTCGCCGCGTGCGCGCTGGCGTCGTGATGCGCGTGTGCAGCCGCGGTGTCGAAGCGCGGCGTGCCGTGGAACACCAGGAAGTACATCCGGAACGAGTAGAAGGCGGTGACGAACACGCCGGCCAGCACCGCGAAGTGCGCGAAGCCCGCGCCCGGCAGCGTCGACGCGGCGACCGCTTCGATGATCGAGTCCTTGGAGTAGAAGCCCGACAGGAACGGGGTGCCGACCAGCGCGAGCGTGCCCGCCAGCGACACGAGCCACGTGATCGGCATCCATCGCCGCAGCCCGCCCATGTGCCGGATGTCCTGATCGTGGTGCATGCCGATGATCACGGACCCCGCGGCGAGGAACAGCAGCGCCTTGAAGAAGGCGTGCGTCATCAGGTGGAAGATCGCGACCGGATAGGCCGACACCCCCAGTGCGACGGTCATGTAGCCCAGCTGCGACAGCGTCGAGTACGCGACGACACGCTTGATGTCGTTCTGGACGATGCCGAGGAAGCCCATGAACAGGGCCGTGATCGCGCCGATGACGAGCACGAACGACAGCGCGGTGTCGGACAGCTCGAACAGCGGCGACATGCGCGCGACCATGAAGATGCCGGCCGTCACCATCGTGGCGGCGTGGATCAGCGCGGAGATCGGCGTCGGGCCTTCCATCGAATCCGGCAGCCACACGTGCAGCGGGAACTGCGCCGACTTTCCCATCGCACCGACGAACAACAGGATGCAGGTGATCGACAGCAGCGACCACTGCGTGTCGCCCCACGGCGAGAACGTGGCCGTCGCGGCGGCCGGCGCCTTGCCGAAGACGGTGGCGTAGTCGAGGCTGCCGAAGTGGGCGAGCACCAGGCCGATGCCCAGCAGGAAACCGAAGTCGCCGACGCGGTTGACCAGGAACGCCTTGAGGTTCGCGTGGATGGCGGTCGGTCGCGTGTACCAGAAGCCGATCAGCAGGTAGGACACGAGGCCCACCGCTTCCCAGCCGAAGAACAGCTGCATGAAGTTGTTCGCCATCACCAGCATCAGCATGGCGAAGGTGAACAGCGAGATGTACGCGAAGAAGCGCTGGTAGCCCGGGTCGTCGGCCATGTAGCCGATCGTGTACACGTGGACCATCAGCGACACCGAGGTCACGACCACCATCATCGTGGCCGTCAGCGCGTCGATCAGGAAGCCGACCTCCAGCCGCAGATCGCCGGACACGAGCCACGTGTAGACCGGCCCGTCGAAGGTGGTGCCGCCGGCGACCTGCGCCAGCACGATCAGCGACGCGACCAGCGACACCGCGACGCCGGCGATGGTGACGACATGCGCTCCGGTGCGGCCGACGACGCGGCCGAGCAGCCCGGCGGCGAGCGCGCCGGCAAGCGGCGCGAGCGGTACCACGAGATAGAGCGGCGACATGGAAGGGGGCAGAGGCGCGGGCCGGATCAGCCCTTCAGGCGGCCGATGTCGTCGACGTTGATCGTGCGCAGGTTGCGAAACAGCACGACGAGGATCGCCAACCCGATCGCGGACTCCGCGGCGGCGACGGTGAGGATGAAGAACACGAACACCTGACCGGCCATGTCCTGCAGCCAGTGCGAGAACGCGACGAAGTTCAGGTTGACGGCGAGGAGCATCAGCTCGATCGCCATCAGCAGAATGATCACGTTCTTGCGGTTCAGGAAGATGCCGACGATGCTGATCGCGAACAGCAGCGCGCCGAGCACCAGGTAGTGCGCGAGCGAGACGGTCACGAGGTCGGGCCCTCGGCCGCCGGCGCAGCCGGTTTCTCGGACACCATGGCGACCAGCCGCACGCGGTCGGCGCGACGCACCGCCACCTGCACCGCGGGGTCGACGTAGCGGCTGTCCTTGCGCGCCCGCAGCGTGAGCGCGATCGCCGCGACGATCGCCACGAGCAGCAGCACCGACGCCAGCTCGAACGGATAGACGTAGTCGACGTACAGCAGGCGCCCCAGGGCATCGGTGTTGCTGAAGCCGTCGGGCTTCGGTGCCGGGGGCGCGAGGCCTTCGACGCGGAAGTAGCGCCCCGCCAGGATCACCGCCATCTCGACCACCATGATGCCGGCCACGACCAGCGCCGGCACCAGCCAGTCCCAGTAGCCCTCGCGCATGCGGTCGAGGTTGATGTCGAGCATCATGACGACGAACAGGAACAGCACCATCACGGCGCCGACGTACACCAGCACCAGCGCGATCGCGAGGAACTCGGCCTCCAGCAGCATCCACAGTCCGGCGGCCGTGACGAAGGCGAGGACGAGATACAGCGCGGCGTGCACCGGGTTGCGCGCGGTGATCACGCGCAGCCCGGCGAAGAGCAGGATCGCCGCGAAGCCGTAGAAGACCGCGTCGGCGATGCTCATCGGTACGGCGCGTCGGCCATGCGGTCGGCCGCGATCTGCGGTTCGAAGCGGTCGCCGATCGCGAGCAGCATCTCCTTTGTATAGACGAGGTCGCCGCGACGCTCGCCGTGGTACTCGAACAGGCGCGTCTCGACGATCGAGTCGACCGGGCAGGACTCTTCGCAGAAGCCGCAGAAGATGCACTTGGTCAGGTCGATGTCGTAGCGCGTCGTGCGGCGGGTGCCGTCGTCGCGCACGTCGGACTCGATGGTGATCGCGAGCGCGGGGCACACCGCCTCGCACAGCTTGCACGCGATGCAACGCTCCTCGCCGTTCGGGTAGCGACGCAGTGCATGCAGCCCGCGGAAGCGCGGCGACTGCGGCGTCTTCTCCTCGGGAAACTGCACGGTGATCTTGCGGGCGAACAGATGGCGTCCGGTCAGCGCCAGACCGCGCACCAGTTCGACCAGCAGGAAGGTGCCGAAGAAATCACGCAGCTTGTTCAAGGTCGTCGTCCCGTCACCAGGGCCACAGCGGCGTCTGCATCCAGCCGCCGATCACCAGCAGCCAGACCAGCGTCACCGGAATGAACACCTTCCAGCCCAGACGCATGATCTGGTCGTAGCGGTAGCGCGGGAAGGTCGCGCGAAACCACAGGAAGCAGAAGAGCACGGCCGCGACCTTCAGCAGCAGCCAGAGGAAGCTCGACGGCAGCCCCGGGATCGGCGACAGCCAGCCGCCGAGGAACATGATCGCGGTGAGCGAACTCACCAGGATCATGTTGGCGTACTCCGCCAGGAAGAACACCGCGAAGGCCATGCCCGAGTACTCGACGTGGAAGCCGGCGACGATCTCGGACTCGCCCTCGGCGACGTCGAAAGGCGCGCGGTTGGTCTCGGCCACCCCGGAGATCAGGTAGACGAGGAACATCGGGAACAGCGGCACCCAGTTCCACGACAGCAGCCCGAGGCTGCCGTCCTGGCGCCGCACGATCTCGGACAGGTTGAGCGAGTGCGACATCATCAGCACGCCGACCAGCGCGAAACCCATCGCGATCTCGTACGACACGATCTGCGCCGCCGAGCGCAGGCTGCCGAGAAATGCGTACTTCGAGTTGCTGGCCCAGCCCGCGATGATGACGCCGTACACGCCCATCGACGTGATGGCCATCACGTAGAGCAGCCCGGCATTCACGTCGGCGAGCACCACGTCGGGCTCGAACGGGATCACGGCCCACGCCGCCAGCGCCGGCATGATCGACAGCACCGGCGCGAGCACAAAGAGGAAGGGATTCGCGCCGGTCGGCACGATGATCTCCTTCGTCATCAGCTTGAGGGCGTCGGCGATCGGTTGCAGCAGCCCCTTCGGACCGACACGGTTGGGCCCGAGCCGCACCTGCATGTAGCCGATGACCTTGCGCTCGGCGAAGGTCAGGTACGCGACCGACACCATCAGCGGCAGCACGATCGCGACGATCTTCGCGAGCGACCACACCAGCGGCCACGCGGGTCCGAAGAAGGCCTCGACGGGCGCGAGCAGTTCCATCGTCGGTCAGGCCGAGGCGCGCGCCGCGACCGCGACGCGCTCGAGGGTGAGCGGGTCGAACAGGCCGCCGAGCCCGGACGTGAGGGCATGGCCCGCGGCCACGCGAACGCACCCGTCCGGCACCGCGGGATCGAGATCGGCGAACAGCAGCGCCTCGCCGGACGCCTGCCGCACCCGTACTTCGTCGCCCGGGCTCAGTCCCTGCGCGGTCAGCGTGCGTGCGTTCATGGCCGCCCGCGGCGGTGTCGCGTCGCGCGTCGCCTGCAGCGCCGGCGCCCGGCGCGCGAGCGGATCGGCGAAGTGGATCGGCACATCGCCGATGCGCTGCAGCGCGTCGGCCGCGAGCGGGCGCTCGGCCGCGGGCAGCGGCGACTGCGGCGCGACGTTGGCGAGCTTCGCCGAAACGTCGGTCGTGTCGCCGATGGCGGCGACGCGGACGTCGTCGGCACTGTCGAGCTCGAACCCCGGCAGGCCCAGCATCGAGCCCAGCACCCGCAGCACCTTCCAGCCTGGACGCGTGTCGCCCAGCGGCTGGACCACCCCCTTGAAGCTCTGCACCCGACCCTCGGTGCTGACGAAGGTGCCGGCGGTCTCGGTGAACGGCGCGATCGGCAGCATCACGTCGGCGTAGCCGGTCGCGGCGTGCGCCCAGGGCGACAGGGCGACCACGAACTTCGCACCGGTCATCGCCGCGCGCGCCGCTGCCGCATCCGCGGTGTCGAGCTCGGGTTCGCAGCCGACGAGCACGTAGCCCGCGCGCGGGTGCGCGACCATCGCGTGCGCGTCCAGTCCGCCGGCCTGCGGCAACGCGTCGGCCAGCCAGCCGCCCACGCTGTTGGCGGCTTCGCCCAGCACGCCGAAGCGATACCCGGTCGCGTGTGCGAGCGCCGCCGCATTCGATTCGATGGCCGCCGCGTCCGCGCCTGCTCGCGCGGGATCTCGACGCCTTCGGCGCCCGCGGCCGTCGCCAGCGCGGCGACGACGTGCGCAAGGCGGTCCGGCGCCACGGTCCACTGCTGCGCGAGCGGGATGGCGAGGTCGTCGGCGGTGCAGTTCACGAGCCCGATCTGCAGGCCCTTGCGCTGCGCGACGCGCAACCGCGCGGCGATCAGGGGATGGTCCTTGCGCAGGTTCGAACCGATCACGAGCACGCGATCGAGCGTCGGCAGTTCCGCCACCGGCATCCCGAGCCACGGTGCGCCGGTGCGACGCGCATCGAGGCGGGTGTCGACGTGCCGCAGCCGGAAATCGATGTGCGGGCTGCCCAGCCCCTGCGCGAGCTTCGCGGCGAGGAACATCTCCTCGAGCGTCGCGTGCGGAGACACGAGCGTGCCGAGTGCGTCACCGCCGCCGTCGGCGACCACGCGCTTCAGGCCGTCCACCGCGAACGCGAGCGCTTCCTGCCAGTCGACCTCGGTCCAGCGACCGTCGCGCCGGATCATCGGGCGCGTCAGCCGGTCGGCGGCGTTGAGGCCTTCGTACGAGAAGCGGTCCTTGTCGGACAGCCAGCATTCGTTGACGGCGTCGTTGTCGTTCGGCAGCACCCGCAGCACGCGGTTGCCCTTCACCTGCACGACCAGGTTGCTGCCGAGGCCGCAGTGCGGGCTCACGGTGCGTCGCCGTGCAAGCTCCCACGTGCGCGCGGAGTAGCGGAAGGGTCTCGACGTCAGCGCGCCCACCGGGCACAGGTCGATCATGTTTCCGGACAGTTCGGAGTCGACGCTCTTGCCGACGAACGCGAGGATCTCGGAGTGCTCGCCGCGCCCGGCCATCCCGAGTTCCATGACGCCGGCGATCTCCTGACCGAAGCGCACGCAGCGCGTGCAGTGGATGCAGCGCGACATCTCCTCGGCCGACACGAGCGGCCCGATGTCCTTGCGTGGCACCACGCGCTTGCCTTCGTCGAAGCGCGACGCCGATCCGCCGTAGCCGACCGCGAGATCCTGCAACTGGCACTCGCCGCCCTGATCGCAGATCGGGCAGTCGAGCGGGTGATTGATCAGCAGGAACTCCATGACGCCGCGCTGCGCCTTCTTCGCGGCATCCGACGCCGTGAACACCTTCATGCCTTCGGCCACCGGTGTCGCGCAGGCAGGCAGCGGCTTGGGCGCCTTCTCGACCTGCACGAGGCACATGCGGCAGTTGGCCGCGATCGACAGCTTGCGATGCCAGCAGAAGTGCGGCACGTGGATGCCCAGACGGTTCGCGGCTTCCATCACCATCGAGCCGGCCGGCACCTGGATGCTGCGGCCGTCGACCTCGAGTGTGACCAGGGCGGTCATGGTTCAGGCCGCCTTCGCGAGGGTCGCGCCACCGACCATGCAGGTCCGGTGGTCGATGTGGTACTGGAACTCGTCGCGGAAGTGCTTGATGAACGCCCGCACCGGCATCGCGGCGGCATCGCCGAGCGCACAGATCGTGCGGCCCTGGATGTTGTCGGCGACCGAGTTCAGCAGGTCGAGATCGTCGGGTCGCCCCTTGCCGGTCTCGATGCGATGGACCATCCGGTACAGCCAGCCCGTGCCCTCGCGGCAGGGGGTGCACTGGCCGCACGATTCCTCGTGATAGAAGTACGAGAGTCGCTCGAGGCAGCGCACCATGCAGCGCGTGTCGTTCATGACGATCACGGCGCCCGACCCCAGCATCGAGCCGGCCTTGGCGATCGAGTCGTAGTCCATGTCGGTGTCGAGCATCACGGCGGCGGGCAGCACCGGCATCGACGAGCCCCCGGGGATGCAGGCCTTCAGCGGACGGCCGTCACGCATGCCACCGGCCATCTCGAGCAAGGTCGCGAACGGCGTACCGAGCTTCACCTCGTAGTTTCCCGGGCGCGCCACGTCACCGGACACCGAGAAGATCTTCGTGCCGCCGTTGTTGGGGCGCCCGAGCGCGAGGAACGCGTCGCCGCCGTTGGCGAGAATCCACGGCACCGCCGCGAAGGTCTCGGTGTTGTTGATGGTCGTGGGCCGGCCGTACAGGCCGAAGCTCGCGGGGAACGGCGGCTTGAACCGCGGCTGTCCCTTCTTGCCCTCGAGCGACTCGAGCAGCGCGGTTTCCTCGCCGCAGATGTAGGCGCCGTAGCCGTGGTGCGCGTGCAGTTCGAAGTCGAAGCCCGATCCCAGGATGTCGCGCCCGAGCAGCCCGGCGGCGCGGGCCTCGTCGAGCGCTTCCTCGAAGCGCTCGTAGACCTCCCAGATCTCGCCGTGGATGTAGTTGTAGCCGGCGCCGATTCCCATCGCGTACGCGGCGATGGTCATGCCCTCGATCACCGTGTGCGGGTTGTAGCGCAGGATGTCGCGGTCCTTGAACGTGCCCGGCTCGCCCTCGTCGGAGTTGCACACGAGGTACTTCGCGCCGTCGTGGTTGCGCGGCATGAAGCTCCACTTCAGCCCGGTCGGGAACCCGGCGCCGCCGCGGCCGCGCAGGCCGGACTTCTTCACCTCGTCGATCACGGTCGCCGGCGGGATCTTCTCGGCGAGGATGCGGCGCAGCGCCGCATAGCCGCCTCGACGCTCGTAGTCCGCGAGGCGCCAGTTGTCGCCGGTCACGCCGCGCATGATCACGGCGTCCGGGCCGAACACGTGGGGAGCGAAGGGAGCGCGGGAGGACAGCATCGTGGCGGGTGGAGGCAGTTCGGGTCAGTCGGAGGTCGACAGTTCGGCCAGCAGCGCGTCGATGCGCTCGGGCGTCATCTCGATGAGCATGCGCCGGTTGTTGTGCAGCAGCACCGGCGAATCGCCGCATGCCCCGAAGCACTCGCCTTCCTTCAGCGAGAACCGACCGTCGGCGGTGGTGCCACCGAAGTCGATCCCGAGGCGGCGCTTCAGATGCGCTGCGGCCTCGGTGGCGCCGGACAGCGCACACGGCAGGTTCGTGCACAGGCACAGCCGATGGCGTCCGCCCGGGGCACGCTCGTACATCGTGTAGAAGGTCGCGACCTCGTAGACGGCGATCGCGGGCATGCCGAGGTAGTCGGCCACGAGATCCATCACCTCGGTCGACAGCCAGCCGTGCTCGTGCTGCGCGATCGCGAGCGCCGCCATCACCGCGGACTGGCGCTGGTCGGCCGGGTACTTGGCGATCTCGCGATCGATGCGCGCAAGCGCGTCGGCGGACAGCGTGGCCGTGCTCATCGATCGATCTCGCCGAACACGATGTCCATCGTGCCGATGATCGCCACGGCGTCGGCGATCATGTGGCCGCGCGCCATCTCGTCCATCGCGGCCAGGTGCGGGAACCCGGGCGCGCGGATCTTCACGCGGTACGGCTTGTTCGCGCCGTCGGAGACGAGATAGATCCCGAACTCGCCCTTCGGCGCCTCGACCGCGGCGTAGCACTCGCCGGCGGGCACGTGCATGCCTTCGGTGAAGAGCTTGAAGTGGTGGATCAGCTCTTCCATGTTGGTCTTCATCGCGACGCGTGACGGCGGCGCGACCTTGTGATCGTCGGCGATCACCGGGCCCGGATTGACGCGCAGCCAGTCGACGCACTGACGCACGATGCGCGTCGACTGGCGCATTTCCTCGATGCGCACCAGGTAGCGGTCGTAGCAGTCGCCGTTCACGCCGACCGGAATGTCGAATTCGACCCGGTCGTAGACCTCGTACGGCTGCTTGCGCCGCAGGTCCCACTCGACCCCGGACCCGCGCAGCATCGGCCCGGTGAAGCCGAGCGCGGCGGCGCGTTCGGGAGAGACGACGCCGATGCCGACGGTGCGCTGCTTCCAGATGCGGTTGTCGGTGAGCAGCGTCTCGTACTCGTCGACCATCGCCGGGAAGCGCTTCGCGAAGTCCTCGATGAAGTCGAGCAACGAGCCGGTACGGTTCTCGTTGAGGCGCTTCACGTCCTCGGCCGACTTGAGCTTCGAGACCTCGTACAGAGGCATGCGATCCGGCAGGTCGCGATACACCCCGCCCGGGCGGTAGTACGCCGCGTGCAGCCGCGCGCCCGACACCGCCTCGTAGCAGTCCATCAGGTCCTCGCGCTCGCGGAAGCAGTACAGGAAGACCGTCATCGCGCCGATGTCGAGCCCGTGCGCACCGAGCCACAGCAGGTGGTTCAGGATGCGCGTGATCTCGTCGAACAGCACGCGGATGTACTGCGCGCGGACCGGCACCTCGATGCCCAGCAGCTTCTCGATCGCGAGCACGTAAGCGTGCTCGTTGCACATCATCGACACGTAGTCGAGCCGGTCCATGTACGGCACCGACTGGATGAACGTGCGCTGCTCGGCCAGCTTCTCGGTGCCGCGATGCAGCAGGCCGATGTGCGGGTCGGCGCGCTGGATCACCTCGCCGTCGAGTTCGAGCACCAGCCGCAGCACCCCGTGCGCCGCAGGATGCTGCGGGCCGAAGTTCATCGTGAAGTTGCGGATCTCAGGCACGGCCGGCTCCAGGACGTGCCTGACCATCGGCGGCGCAGCGATGCACTTCGGTGGAGACTGACGTCGGCGCAGCCGAGGTCACGTCGGAGCCAAAGTTCATCGTGAAGTTGCGGATCTCGGGCACGGCTATCTCGCCACTCCGTACTGGTCCTCGCGCACGACGCGCGGGACGATCTCGCGGGGTTCGATCGACACCGGCTGGTAGATCACGCGCTGCTGCTCGGGGTCGTAGCGCATCTCGACGAACCCGGAGACGGGGAAGTCCTTGCGGAACGGATGCCCGATGAAGCCGTAGTCGGTCAGCAGCCGCCGCAGGTCCGGGTGTCCCGGGAAGACGATGCCGAACAGGTCGAAGGTCTCGCGCTCGAACCAGTTCGCGACCGGCCACACGTCGACGACCGAATCGACCGCGGGGAAGTCGTCGTCGGTGGCGAAGATCTTCACGCGCAGACGGTCGTTGTGCGCGATCGACAGCAGCTGCACGACCACGCTGAAGCGCGGCCCGTCGTGACTGCCACCGCCATGGTCGCTCCAGTCGACGCCGCAAAGATCCACGAGCTGGTCGAAGCGGAGGTCCGGATCGTCTCGCAGCGTGGTCGCGGCCGCGCGCCACGCGT
Organism: Burkholderiales bacterium; assembly: GCA_025459035.1. Taxonomy (GTDB): domain Bacteria; phylum Pseudomonadota; class Gammaproteobacteria; order Burkholderiales. The sequence continues at coordinate 851 of JALORJ010000181.1, read as the reverse complement.
CGGCCCGCACGGTGACGATCGGCTGGCCGCGCACGATCGCCTGATCGGCGACCTGCGCGCCGAGCACCGCGGCGACCGACTGGACGAGAGCTTCGGGCGTTCGCATGCGCGTCAGCGAGCGATGGTGTTGTTGCGACGGATCTTGTTCTGCAGCTGGATGATCCCGTACAGCAGCGCCTCGGCCGTCGGCGGGCATCCGGGTACGTACACGTCCACCGGCACGATGCGGTCGCAGCCGCGCACGACCGAATACGAGTAGTGGTAGTAGCCCCCGCCGTTGGCGCACGAGCCCATCGAGATCACCCAGCGCGGCTCGGCCATCTGGTCGTAGACCTTGCGCAGCGCCGGGGCCATCTTGTTGCACAGCGTGCCGGCGACGATCATGACGTCCGACTGGCGCGGGCTCGGGCGGAAGACGATGCCGAAGCGGTCGAGGTCGTAGCGCGCGGCACCGGCATGCATCATTTCCACCGCACAGCACGCGAGCCCGAAGGTCATCGGCCACAGCGAACCGGTGCGGGTCCAGTTGATCAGCGTGTCGACCGTCGTGGTCGCGAAGCCGCGCTGCAGTTCGCCCTCAATGCCCATGGGTCACTCCCATTCCAGTGCGCCCTTCTTCCACTCGTAGACGAAGCCGACGACGAGGATCGCGAGGAACACGACCATCGCGAGGAAACCCGGCAGCCCGATGTCGTCGAGCACCACCGCCCACGGGAAGAGGAATGCGATCTCGAGATCGAAGAGGATGAAGAGGATCGCGACGAGGTAGTAGCGCACGTCGAACTTCATCCGTGCGTCCTCGAAGGCCTCGAAGCCGCACTCGTACGGCGACAGCTTCTCGGGGTCGGGAC
>JALORJ010000180.1 GCA_025459035.1 Burkholderiales bacterium | reverse complement strand
CGCACGCGCCATCGCGCTCGCGCTGTCGTGGTCGCGCCCCGACGACCGGGTGCTGGTCGCCGGCCAGGGGCACGAGACGACGCAGGAGATCGCGGGCCGCCGCTACCCGTTCAGCGACGTCGATGTCGCGAGCCGGGCACTGGGACTGACTGCCGCCACGACGGAGGCCGCGCGTGTTCCGGTTGCCTGAAGCCGCTGCGGCGCTCGGCGCCGACCGGCGCGGCCCCGACGTCGAGATCACGCGCGTCGTCACCGACAGCCGCGCGATCCGCGCCGGTGACCTGTTCGTCGCGCTGCGCGGCGAGCGCCACGACGCGCACGACTTCGTCGACGATGCGCTGGCCGCCGGGGCGGCCGCGGCCGTGGTGTCCGACGCCGCGCGCGTCACGCATCCCGACGCCCCGCTGCTGGTGGTCGACGACACGCTGGACGCCCTGCAGCGGCTCGCGGCGTGGTGGCGCGGCCGCTTCACGCTGCCGCTGATCGGCGTCACCGGCAGCAACGGCAAGACGACCGTCAAGGAGATGCTCGCGTCGGTCCTCGCGCAGGCGGCCGGCGACGCCGCGGTGCTGGCGACCGAAGGCAACCTGAACAACGCGATCGGCGTGCCGCTGATGCTGCTGCGCCTGCGTGCGGCCCACCGCTTCTGCGTGCTCGAGATGGGGATGAACCATCTGGGCGAGATCCGCCTGCTGACGCGCCTGGCGCGCCCGACCGTCGCGCTGATCAACAACGCCGGCACCGCGCACATCGGCGAGGTCGGCTCGCGCGACAACATCGCGCGCGCCAAGGGCGAGATCTTCGAAGGCCTGACGCGCGACGGCGTGCGCGTGATCAACGCCGACGACACGTACGCGACGTTCTGGCAGTCGCTCGCCGGCGGTGGCGCGCGCGTGGTCGCGTTCTCGTCCGAGCGCATCGCCGATGTCTGGGGCACGGTCGCGGCCGACGCCGACGGCAGCCGCATCACGTTCACGACACCGTCGGGGTCGGGCAGCGCGCGCCTGCGGGTGCCCGGGCTGCACAACGCGCGCAACGCGCTTGCCGCCGTGGCGGCCGCGACCGCCGTCGGTCTCGCGCCGGACGTGATCGCGCCGGGCCTGGAGCGCTACGCCGGGACCCGCGGACGCATGCAGCGGCGCGACGGGCCGGCCGGTGCGCGCGTCGTCGACGACACCTACAACGCCAATCCGGACTCGATGAAGGCCGCGCTCGACTGGCTCGCGACGCAGCCCGGCACGCGCGTGTTCGTGATGGGCGACATGGGCGAACTCGGTGCCGACGAGGCGTCCGGGCACGCCGAGGTGATGGCGCACGCCGCGGCGCGCGGCATCGACACCGTCTGCACGCTCGGTGCCAAGAGCCGTGACGGCGCGCGCGCCGCCGGCGTCGCGAGCCTCGACTTCGACGCGCTCGCGCCGCTCGTCGACGCCCTGCGCGCGCGCTGCGCGCCCGGCACCACGGTGCTGGTGAAGGGCTCGCGCTCGGCCCGCATGGAGCGGGTGGTCGACGCGCTGCTCGCGACCGCGACCGCCGACGGAGCGCACGCCTGATGCTGCTCTGGATCGCCAATCACCTCGCCCAGGACGTCCGCGCGTTCAACGTCTTCGGCTATCTGACGCTGCGGGCCGTGATGGCGGCGCTGACCGCGCTGGTGATCTCCTTCATCGTCGGGCCGTCGATGATCCGCAAGCTCACGGCTTACAAGATCGGCCAGGCGGTGCGCGACGACGGGCCGCAGACGCATCTCGCGAAGGCCGGCACGCCGACGATGGGCGGTGCGCTGATCCTGGTGTCGATCGCGGTCACGACGCTGTTGTGGGCCGACCTCGGCAACCGCTTCGTCTGGGTGACGCTGGTGGTCACGCTGGGCTTCGGCGCGGTGGGCTGGGTCGACGACTGGCGCAAGGTCGTGCAGCGCAATCCGAAGGGCCTGCCCGCGCGCTGGAAGTACCTGTGGCAGTCCGTGATCGGTGGCGCCGCCGCGTTGTTCCTCGGCCTGTCGTCGACGTTGCCGGCCGAGACCCAGCTGATCGTGCCGTTCTTCAAGCAGGTCGCGTATCCGCTCGGCGTGTGGGGCTTCATCGGCCTCACGTACTTCGTGATCGTCGGCACGTCGAACGCGGTGAACCTGACCGACGGGCTCGACGGTCTGGCGATCATGCCGACCGTGATGGTCGGCAGCGCGCTCGGCGTGTTCGCGTACGTCGCCGGCAACACCGTGTTCTCGCGCTATCTCGCGTTCCCGTACATCCCGGGGGCCGGCGAGCTGGTGGTGTTCTGCGCGGCGATGGCCGGCGCCGGCCTCGCGTTCCTGTGGTTCAACGCGTACCCGGCCGAGGTCTTCATGGGCGACGTCGGCGCGCTCGCGCTCGGCGCGGCGCTGGGCACGATCGCCGTCATCGTGCGGCAGGAGATCGTGCTGTTCATCATGGGCGGCGTCTTCGTCGTCGAGACGCTGTCGGTGATTCGAGCTCGGCGGGTGGAAGGAGACGCAGGTGGTGGTCCGCTTCTGGATCATCACGATGATGCTGGTGCTGTTCGGCCTGTCGACGCTCAAGCTGCGATGAACCTCGACGGCGCCCGCGTTCTCGTCGTCGGCCTCGGGGCCACCGGGCTGTCGGCCGCGCGCTGGCTCGCGCGCCGCGGCGCGCGCGTGCGTGTGGCCGATTCGCGCGACCACCCGCCGGGCCTCGACGCGCTGCGCGCCGCGCTGCCGCAGGTGCCGGTGCACACCGGGGCGTTCGATGCCGCGCGGTTCGCGCAGGCCGACCTGATCGTCGCGAGCCCCGGCGTCGCGCCGTCGACGCCGGCGATCGCCGCGGCCGTCGCGGCCGGCGTGCCGCTGTGCGGCGACGTCGAACTGTTCGCCGACGCCCTCGACGCGGTCGCCGACGCCCACGGTGCGGCGCGGCCGGTGCGGCTCGCGATCACCGGATCGAACGGCAAGAGCACGGTCACCGAACTGGTCGGCGAGATCGCCCGCACCGCCGGCCGCGAGACGCTGGTCGCCGGCAACATCGGCCTGCCGGTGCTCGACGCGCTGACCGAGATCGAGACCGGCGAGCGCGCGGTGCCGGACGTCGTCGTGCTCGAGCTGTCGAGCTTCCAGCTCGAGACCACCAGCGCCGCCCTCGCGGCCGACGCGGCGGTGGTGCTGAACCTCTCCGAAGACCATCTCGACCGCCACGGCTCGATGGCCGCGTATGCCGCGGCCAAGGCGCGCATCTTCGCCGGCGCGGCGCTGCAGATCGTCAACGCCGCCGACGCGGCGGTCGTCGCGATGCCGCGCGTCGGTGCGCCGGTCGTGCGCTTCGACCTGACCGCGCCCGCGAGCCCCGGCGACTGGGGTCTCGTCGACGCGCCGGACGGCACGGCGTGGATCGCGCACGGGACGAAGCGCATCGCGGCGCTGACGGCGCTGCGCATCGCCGGGCGCCACAACGTCGCGAACGCGCTGGCCGCGGCGGCACTGGCCGACGCCGCCGGCATCGACGCCGCCGCGATCGCGGCCGGCCTCGCGGGCTTTCGCGGCCTTGCCCATCGCGTCGAATGGGTCGCCGACATCGACGGGCGCGCGTTCTACGACGACTCCAAGGGCACCAACGTCGGCGCGACCGTCGCGGCGCTCGGCGGTCTGGGGCGCGCCGCCGCGCTGATCGCCGGCGGCGACGGCAAGGGCCAGGACTTCGCGCCGCTGCGACCGGTCGTCGACGCGCATGCGCGTGCGGTCGTGCTGATCGGCCGCGACCGCGAGCGCATCGCCGACGCGCTGGCCGGCACCGCGGTGCCGCTGGTGCGCGCCGCCGACCTGCCTGCGGCCGTCGTCGCCGCGTTCGACCACACGCACGCCGGCGACGCGGTGCTGCTGTCGCCGGCATGCGCGAGCTTCGACATGTTCCGCGACTACGCCCACCGCGCCGAAGTGTTCCGCGGCGCGGTCGCGGCCCTGCAGGAGGCCCGCGCGTGTTCCGCCCGGTGACGTCGCCGCCGCCGCGCCTGTCGGCCGCGCCGATCGACGGCTCGCTCGTCTGGTCGGTGCTGCTGCTGCTGGTCACGGGCCTGGTGATGGTCTATTCGGCGTCGATCGCGACGGCCGAGGCCGGGCGCGCGACGCACTTCGAGCCGACCTACTACCTCGTGCGCCAGACCGGCTTCCTCGCCGTCGCGCTGGTGATCGCGCGCGCCGCCTTCGAGGTGCCGGTGCGGCTGTGGCAGACCGTCGCGCAGACGCTGTTCTTCGGCGCCGTGCTGCTGCTGGTGCTGGTGCTGATCCCCGGCATCGGCCGCGAGGTCAACGGCAGCCAGCGCTGGCTGCGCATCGGCGGCATCGGCTTCCAGCCGTCCGAGATCGTCAAGCTCTGCACCGTGCTCTACGCGGCCGACTACACCGTGCGCAAGGCCGCGCACATGGGCAGCCTCAAGCGCGGCTTCCTGCCGATGGCGGCGGTCATGTTCGTGACCGGCTGCCTGCTGCTGCTCGAACCCGACTTCGGCGCGTTCGCCGTGATCACCGCGATCGCGATGGGCACGCTGTTCCTCGGCGGCATGAACTGGCGGCTGTTCGCGTCGCTGATCGTGCTGCTGCTGATCGGCTTCGTGACACTGATCGTGACGTCGCCGTACCGCATGCAGCGCGTGCTGGGCTTCCTCGACCCGTGGAGCGACCCGTACGGCAAGGGCTACCAGCTGTCGCACGCGCTGATGGCCTTCGGTCGTGGCGAGTGGACCGGCGTCGGGCTGGGCGCCAGCGTCGAGAAGCTCTTCTACCTGCCCGAGGCGCACACCGACTTCCTGCTCGCGGTGATCGCCGAGGAGATCGGCTTCGTCGGCGTGGCCGCGGTGCTGGGGCTGTTCGCGTGGGTCGTCGCCCGCGCGTTCGCGATCGGCCGCCAGGCCGCGCGCCTCGAGCGCTACTACGCCGCGCTGGTCGCGCAGGGCGTGGGCCTGTGGATCGGCGTGCAGGCGCTGATCAACATGGGCGTGAACATGGGCGTGCTGCCGACCAAGGGCCTCACGCTGCCGCTGCTGTCGTTCGGTGGCAGCGGCACGGTCGCGAACCTCGTCGCGCTCGCGATCCTGCTGCGCGTCGACCACGAGAACCGCGAGACGATGAAGGGGAGGACCTGCTGACATGCACGGTCGTCCGACGTCCCGCTCGCGCACGCTGCTGGTGATGGCCGGTGGCACCGGTGGCCACATCATGCCGGCGCTGGCCGTGGCCGACGAACTGAGCGCGCGCGGCTGGCACGTGGTGTGGCTCGGCGGGTCCGGCGGCATGGAGACGACGCTGGTGCCGAAGCACGGCTACCCGCTCGAGACCGTCCGCTTCGGCGGGCTGCGCGGCAAGGGCGTCGCGCGGCAGCTGCGGCTGCCGTTCGACCTCGCACGCGCGACGCTGCAATGTCTGCAGGTGTTCCGGCGCGTGCGGCCCGACGTCGTGCTGGGCATGGGCGGCTACATCTCGTTTCCCGGCGGCATGGTCGCGACGCTGCTGCGCCGCCCGCTGGTGCTGCACGAGCAGAACGCGATCGCCGGACTGGCCAACCGCGTGCTCGCGCGGGTGGCGCGACGCTGCCTCGAAGGTTTTCCGCGGGCCCTGCCGCATGCGCAGTGGTGCGGCAACCCCGTGCGCGCCGCGATCGCCGCGCTGCCCGACCCCGCGGCGCGCTTCGCCGGCCGCGACGGCGTGCTGCGACTGTTCGTCGTCGGCGGCAGCCTGGGCGCGCAGGTGCTCAACGAGGTCGTGCCGCAGGCGCTCGCGACCTTCGCACCGGCCGCGCGCCCGACCGTGCGTCACCAGGCCGGTGCGAAGCACCTGGACACGCTGCGCGCCAACTACGCGCAGGCCGGGGTCGACGCCGAGTGCATCGCGTTCGTCGACGACATGGCCGCGGCCATCGGCGATGCCGACCTCGTGATCTGCCGCGCGGGCGCGCTGACGGTGGCCGAACTCGCGGCCGCCGGCGCCGCCGCCCTGCTGGTGCCGTTTCCGCATGCGGTCGACGATCACCAGACCGCCAACGCGCGCTTCCTCGTCGCCGCCGATGCCGCGGTGCTGGTGCCGCAGCCCGAATTCACCGTCGCGCGCGTCGCTGCGCTGATCGCGCAGTTCGGCCGCGCGCAGCTGTGCGAGATGGCGCGCCGCGCCCGGACGCTGGCGCGCCCCGAAGCCGCCCGGACCGTCGCGGACGTCTGCGAGGCGGTGGCGGCATGAAGCACAAGGTGCGACGCATTCACTTTGTCGGCGTCGGCGGCGTGGGCATGTCCGGCATCGCCGAGGTGCTCGCGAATCTCGGCTACGAGGTCAGCGGCTCGGACCTGTCGGAGTCGGCGACCACGCGGCGGTTGCGCGCCAGCGGTGTCACCGTCGCGCTCGGCCACGAGGCGGCACATGTGGTCGGCGCCGACGTGGTCGTGATCTCGACGGCCGTCAAGCCTGACAACGTCGAGGTCGCGGCGGCGCGCGCGAAGCGCATCCCGATCGTGCCGCGCGCGCTGATGCTGGCCGAGCTGATGCGGCTGCGGCAGGGCATCGCCGTGGCCGGCACGCACGGCAAGACCACGACCACCAGCCTGTGCGCGAGCGTGCTGGCCGAGGCCGGGCTCGATCCGACGTTCGTGATCGGCGGGCGGCTCGAAGCCGCCGGCAGCAACGCGAAGCTCGGCCGCGGCGAGTTCATCGTCGTCGAGGCCGACGAGTCCGACGCGTCGTTCCTGTACCTGCAGCCGGTGATGGCGGTCGTGACGAACATCGACGCCGATCACATGGAGACCTACGGGCACGACTTCGTGCGGCTGCGTCAGGCGTTCGTCGACTTCGTGCAGCGGCTGCCGTTCTACGGCATGGCGGTGCTGTGCATCGACGACGCGAACGTGCGCGCGATCCTGCCGTTCGTCACCAAGCAGGTCACGACGTACGGCTTCGGCGAGGACGCGCAGATCCGCGCGGTCGACGTGCGCGACGACGCCGGGCGCATGCGCTTCACGGTGCACCGCGCGGCCAACGGCACGCCGGCGCGGTCGCTCGACGTGACGCTGGCGCTGCCGGGCCGGCACAACGTGCTCAACGCACTGGCCGCGATCGCCGTGGGCATGGAAGTCGGCGTCGACGACGCCGCGATCGTGCGTGCGCTCGCGGGCTTCCGCGGGGTCGGGCGGCGCTTCGAGCGTCACGGCGAGATCGCGCTCGCCGACGGCGGCGGCTTCACGCTGATCGACGACTACGGCCATCACCCGGTCGAGATGGCCGCGACGCTCGCCGCCGCGCGCGGCGCGTTTCCCGGTCGCCGGCTCGTGCTCGCGTTCCAGCCGCATCGCTACACCCGCACCCGCGACGTCTTCGAGGACTTCGTGCAGGTGCTGGGCAGCGTCGACGTGCTGCTGCTCACGGAGGTCTACGCCGCCGGCGAGACGCCGATCGTCGCCGCCGACGGTCGCGCGCTGGCGCGCGCGGTGCGCGTGCAGGGGCGCGTCGAGCCGATCTTCGTCGAGGACTGGAAGGCGCTGCCCGAGGCGCTGCGCGCGGTCGCGCGTGACGGCGATGTCGTGATGACGATGGGGGCGGGGTCGATCGGCCAGGTGCCGTCGATGCTGGCCGAGGCGGTGGCGGCGTGAACATGGCCGAGCCCGTGCACTTCGACGCGTTCCCGCAGCCGCTGCGCGGACGCTGGCTCGACGCCGAGCCGATGCGCCGGCACACGTCGTGGCGGGCGGGCGGCGCGGCCGATCGCGCCTACGTGCCGGCCGACCTCGACGATCTGCGGGCGCTGCTCGTCGGCACCCCGCGCGACGTCCCGCTGCTGCCGGTGGGCCTGGGCAGCAATCTGCTCGTGCGCGACGCCGGCCTGCCGGGCATCGCGGTGCTGCTGCACGCGGCGCTGGGCCGGGTCGAACTGCAGTCCGACGGGCTGCTGTTCACGCAGTGCGGTGTCGCGAGCCCGAAGGTGTCGCGCTTCGCGGCCGTGCACGGCTTCGAGGGAGCCGAGTTCCTTGCCGGTATTCCGGGCACCGTCGGCGGCGCGGTCGCGATGAACGCCGGCTGCTACGGCACCGAGACCTGGGACCGCGTCGCGCGCGTGCTGACGCTCGACCGCACCGGCCGGCTGCGCGAGCGGGTTCCGGCGCACTACGTCATCGGCTATCGCCACTGCGTGCTGCGCGACGACGCGCCGGATCGCGATGCCGTCGCCGGCCCCGAGTGGTTCGTGGCGGTGTGGTGGCGTTTCGATGCCGGCGACGGCGACGCGGCGCGCGCGCGCATCCGCAGCTTCCTCGCCCGCCGCATCGCCACGCAGCCGCTGGGCCAGCCCAACGCCGGCAGCGTGTTCCGCAACCCGCCCGGCGATCACGCCGCACGCCTCATCGAGGCCTGCGGTCTGAAGGGCCACACCACGGGCGGCGCGCAGGTGTCGA
>JALORJ010000179.1 GCA_025459035.1 Burkholderiales bacterium | reverse complement strand
CGGCACCGAGTCGCAGGGCGTGCGCCCGGTGCTCGACGGCGTGAAGCCCGACACCACGATCGTCATCGACGGCGCCTTCCACCTGAACAACGAGCGCAAGCAGAACCTGCAGTGAAAGCGCGCGTTCTGCGCGATTTCGTCACGACACTTGTGCCGATACGTTGACATCGGCGTCGCCTGTCGGAGACGATGACTCCGGACCTCGCGCGGGCTGTCCGGCTCTGCGCGCATCGATGCGCCGAGCACAGAGCGCGAAGCCGTTCCCGGCCGCCGGGAAAGGAGTCCGACGTTGCAGCATCCGAACCCGACGCGTCCGGCGCCCGCCGTCGAACCGCACGCCGCCACGGCGCATCCACGTGCCGCCGGCGTCCGCGCCGCAGCCGTCCGACCTGAACCCGGGAAGGCTCCCGCATGAACCCGCTCGATCAGGTCGCGCGCCTGATGGACCATCTGCCCTTCCGCGTGAAGTTCGTGCTGGTCGGCGGTGTGCTGGGCCTGGCGATGTGCACGCTCGCGGTCGCGGTGTGGTGGCGCATCGCGGACGACACCGCGTTCCGTGATGCCGAGTCGATCGGCGCCGCAGGCATCGTCGAACTCGAAGTGATCAATCGCGGCGTGCTCGATCTGCGCGCCGAGTGGTCGCATCGCGAGCCCGACCCGGGCGCGGTGGCCGCACGCCGCGCCGAGATCGACAAGGGTCTCGAGGCCTACGCGGCGTTTGTCCGCGGCGCGGGAGCGCACCTCGCGCTTGGCGGCACGGTCGACGCGACGCGTCAGGTGATCGACACCGCCGTGCGTGCTGCCGAAGCGGTGCCGGCCGGTCCGGACCGCGCCCTGCTCGCCTTCCGCGCGTTCGCCCCCGTGTTCGACCACATGTACGCCACCATCCGCACGGTCGGCGAACGCAGCGGCCTGGTGCTCGATCCGGATGCCGACACCTTCCACCTCGCGTGGTCGATCACCAACACGCTGCCGCGCCTGACCGGCATCGCGGCGCGCGTCGCCGACTACGCGCGCCTGCTCGTCGAGCGCGGCAACGTGTCGGCCGACGACCGTCTTTTCGTCGAAGTCAACATCGCGCGCCTGAAGGACATGGCGAGCAGCGCGCGCGTCGATCTGGACGCGTGTTTCGCGGTGAACCCCGACCTGCGCACGGCGGTCGAGCCCGCGCTGGCCGACGCCGAACGCACGGTCGCGGACACGATCAAGCTCGTGCGCGACCACGTGACCGGACCCGACCGACCCGACGTCGGCGCGAGCGCGTTCGACGAGACCCGGCGACGCACCCGCGAAGCGACCCTCGGCCTGTTCGCGAAGTCGCTGTCCGCGCTGGACACGGCGATCAAGGCGCGCGCGTACGCGCTGACCGTGCGCAAGTGGCTGTTCGTCGCGATCGTCGCAGTGGCGCTGAGCGTCGCGGCCGCGCTGTTCACCGGGATGTCGATCTCCATCCGGCGAGCCACGGCGCGGATGCGCACGGCGAGCGAACAGCTGGTCCAGGGCGACCTGACGGTGCGGGTGCCCGATGCGGCGCGCGACGAGCTGGGCGCCGTGGCGCGGCGCTTCAACGCGCTGGCCGAGGCGTACGCGAGCGTGATCCGCGGCCTGCAGCAGTCCGCCGTTCGCGTCGACGACGGCGCGGCGAGCCTCGCGACGGCAGTCCGACAGCTGACCGATGCGTCGCGCACGCAGGACCGGGCCACCGCGGAGACCAACGCGGCGGTAGCGCAGGTGCGCGGCAGCGTCGAGAGCATCGCGGCCCAGGCAGCGGCGACCGCCGATGTCGCGGTGCACGCGCTCGAGCGCTCCGCGGCCGGGGGCGTGCTGGTGCAGGACGCCGCGGCCGAGACCGAGGCGATCGCGAAGGCCGTCGACGACGCGGCGGCACGCGTCACGGCGCTGGGCGAAGCTTCGCGCGAGATCGGCCGCATCGTCGACCTGATCGGCGACATCGCGGACCAGACGAACCTGCTCGCACTCAACGCCGCGATCGAGGCGGCGCGCGCGGGCGAGGCCGGCCGCGGGTTCGCGGTGGTCGCCGACGAAGTGCGCGGCCTCGCGGAGCGCACGTCGACCGCCACCGCCGAGATCGGGCGGATGATCGCGCGCATCCAGCAAGGCACGCAGGCGTCGGTGGCCAGCATCCAGGCGGGCAGCGCCCGCGCGGCCCACGGGGTGCGCCTCGGCGTCGCGGCGGCCGAGGCGCTGCACGAGATCGAGGCGGCCGCGCGGACCGCGCGCGACGGGGTCGGCAGCATCGCCGCCGCGACGCTCGAGCAGCAGCGCGCGACGGCGGCCATCGCGACCAACGCCGACGCGATCGCGCGGATGGCAGGCGACAACGCGCGGGCGATCGATGCCATCGGCGCCACCGCGGCGGGCATGGCCGACGAGTCGGCCGCGCTCACGGCGGTCGTGCGCAGGTTCAAGGTCTGAAGCCGCCCCCGCGGCGAGCGGCCCGGGCGGTCGCCTCGGGAGGCGGGCCGGGTCGGAGCGATAGAGGTCGGCGGCCGCCCGGATCGGGAGCAGCCGCCGACCGGCCGACGCGCATTGCGCGCGCCGGCGACCAGGTTCAGCCGAGCCGGCGTCCTGTGCGGGTCGACCGGTTCAGGCCGAACCCGAGCGCGACGAGGCCGACCCCGAGCATCGCCCAGGTGGACGGTTCCGGTACCGCGGCGACGCTGTAGGAGTAGCTCGTCGAGAACGTGGAGTTGTTGGCAGTCAGGTTGGTCAGGGTGCGTGCGCGCGCGAACTGCGCGCTCACCGTCACCGTTGCCTCGCCGACCGACTCGATCGCGTTCAGCGATGCGAGCGCCCCGTCGTACGTGATGCCGGTGAGGTTGGCCAGGCCCTGGAAGTTCAGCGACACCGAGGTGCCGAACGTCGAGACCTCGTCCCACGTCAGCATCCCCGAGAACGTGCCGCCGGCCCCGTCGTCCAGGGAGAAGACCCCGGTGCCGAGCACCGGTGCGACCTGCACGCCTCCGCCCGGCGACGTCACGGCACCGATGGTCCATAGGCCGTCGATGTTGCCGAGCAGGCCGATCAGCAGCGGATCGGAGGCGAGCGAGACGCCGATGTCCCGGGTGGGCGCTGCGCCGGGCGCGTCGATGAACTGGATGGTGTCGCCGGTGCCGGTGAACTTCACCGAGGCGTTGGCGATGCTGGCACCGCTGAAGGTGATGTCCGCGTGCGCGGGCAGAGAACCCACGACGCAAGCGAGCGCGACGGCGCCCGCAAGCAGAGGCTTGCGAATCATGTGACAGGTCTCCAAGGTCTCCGGGTGGCTATGGCAACGCTCGGAGCATCTCTGCTCCGACCATCCGGCGGGCCGCCCCCGGTCAAGGAACCCGTCGTGACCCTTCGAACGTACCGCGACTCGATGTCGGATTCCAGCACTGCGGCAAGACCGTGCCTGATCCGTCCGGCCCACCGCGTCGGTGCGAGGAACGCCCGGCCCCCCCGTACACTCCGAGGCAGATCGCGCGGCGGCCGTCGCAGCGCTCGTTTCCACTCTCGCCCGACCCGTGCTCGACGCCCTCGTCCGTTTCTCGCTGCAGCAGCGCATCATCCTCGTGGTCCTCGCGGTCGTGACGCTGCTGTTCGGGCTGCGCTCCGTGCAGCACCTGTCGGTCGACGCGTTCCCCGACGTCACCAACGTGCAGGTGCAGATCGCGACCGAGGCGCCGGGGCGCTCGCCGGAGGAAGTCGAGCGCTTCATCACGGTGCCGCTCGAGATCGCGATGACCGGCCTGCCCGGCCTGACCGAGATGCGCTCGGTCAACCGCAACGCGCTGTCGTTGATCACGCTGGTGTTCCGCGACGACGTCGACGTGTACTTCGCGCGCCAGATCGTGCTCGAGCGGATGATCGAGGCGCGCTCGCGCCTGCCGGCCGGCGTCGGCCCGGTGCTGGGCCCCGTCAGCACCGGTCTGGGCGAGGTCTACCAGTACACGCTCGAGCGGCCCGACGACGGCAACCGCGCCCTGACGCCCGCGGAACTCATGCAGCGCCGCACCGTGCAGGACTGGGTCGTGCGCCCGATGCTGCGCACCATCCCGGGCATCGCCGAGATCAATTCGCAGGGCGGCTTCGAGCGGCAGTACCAGGTGCTGGTCAACCCCGACCGGATGCGCCACTACGGCATCTCGCTCGCGATGGTCTACGACGCGCTCGGCAACAACAACGCCAACTCCGGCGGCGGCATCCTGCCCACCGGCGAGGAGCAGCTGCTGATCCGCGGCGTCGGCCTGATCCGCGACGTCGACGACATCGCGAACATCGTGCTGAAGGAGGAAGGCAGTACGCCGGTGTTCATCCGCGACGTGGCCGACGTGACCATCGGCGCCGCCGTACGCGTCGGTGCGCTGGTCAAGAACGGCAAGACCGAGGCGGTCGGCGGCATCGTCATGATGCTGCGCGGTGGCAACGCGAAGGAGGTCGTCACGCGGGTGAAGGCACGCGTGGCCGACATCAACGCGAAGGCGATGCTGCCCGACGGCCTGCAGATCGTGCCGTTCTACGACCGCACCGAACTGGTCGACTCGGCGCTGTGGACCGTGACGAAGGTGCTGATCGAGGGCGTGGTCCTCGTCATCGTCGTGCTCTACATCTTCCTCGGCGATCTGCGCTCGAGCCTGATCGTGGTCGCCTCGTTGTGCCTCGCCCCGCTGATCACCTTCATCGCGATGAACCAGCTGGGCATCTCGGCCAACCTGATGTCGCTCGGCGGGCTCGCCATCGCGATCGGCCTGATCGTCGACGGCGCGGTGGTGGTGGTCGAGAACGCGTTCGGTCAGCTGTCGCACCGCAAGGGCGAAGCCAAGCTGCGGATCATCCAGGAAGCGGTGCAGCAGGTCGCGAAGCCCGTGGTGTACGGCGTCGGCATCATCGTGCTCGTGTTCCTGCCGCTGATGACCCTCGAGGGCATGGAAGGCAAGATGTTCGCGCCGCTCGCGTACACGATCGCGATCGCGCTGACGGCGTCGCTGCTGCTGGCGCTCACGCTGACGCCGGCGCTGTGCGCGTACTTCCTGAAGGGCGGGCACGAAGAGGACACGCGGCCCGTCGCGTTCGCCAAGCGCCACTACCTCGAGCTGCTGCACGTGGCGCTGGCGCATCCGCGCGTGACGGTCGGCAGCGCCGTGGCGCTGCTGGTCGGCTCGCTGTGCCTGTTCCCGTTCCTCGGCAAGTCGTTCATCCCGACGCTCAAGGAGAACTCGATCACGCCGGCCATCACGCGCAGCCCGAACATGTCGTTCGACGAGGTGATGGCGATCGAGCTCGAGGCATCGAAGCGCATCGCGTCGGTGCCGGGCGTGCGGATGGTCGTGAACAAGGTCGGCCGCGGCGAATCGCCGGCCGATCCGCAGCCGCACAGCGACTCGGACCCGGTCGTGTCGCTCGAGACCCGCGACAAGTGGCCGGCCGGCTTCCACACGCAGACCGACTTCGAGAACGTGCTGCGCGAGAAGCTGAAGGACCTGCCGGGGATCAGCCTCATCATGCACCAGCCGATCGCGCAGCGCGTCGACGAGATGGTCACCGGCGTGCGCTCGCAGGTGGCGATCAAGATCTTCGGCGACGACCTCGACACGCTGAAGGACCTCGGCGACCGCATCGGCTACGTGATGAACCGCATCCGCGGCACGCAGGACCTGCGCATCGAGCGGCTGACCGGCCAGCAGTACTTCACCGTCGACATCCGGCGTCGCACGATGGCCCGCTACGGCCTGAACGCGGCCGATGTGCACGACGTCATCGAGACCGCCATCGGCGGACGCACCGCGACCGAGATCTACGAGGGCGAGCGCCGCTTCCCCGCGGTCGTGCGCTTCCCCGAGGCGTTCCGCGACCGGACCGACACGATCGCGGACGTGCTGCTGACCGGCCCCGCGGGCGCCCGTGTGCCGCTGCGCGACATCGCCTCGGTATCGGTGATGGACGGCCCGGTCCAGGTCAAC
>JALORJ010000178.1 GCA_025459035.1 Burkholderiales bacterium | reverse complement strand
GCCTGCTGCTCACGGCGCACGCGCTCGCGGCGGCCGGCAACGCGCCCGCGCAGCTCGAGGCCTCGCTCGCCGTCACGCACAGCCTGCCGCCGCCGCCGCCGCCGCCGCCGCCCTCGATTTCGCCTGAGGCGGCTCTGCCCGGCGGCGGCGACGGCGCCGCCAGCGGCGCCGCTGCTGCAGAGGCGGCGCTGCGTGCGCTGCACGTGGGGCCGTCCGCGGCTCCTCAGGGTGAGGCGCTCGAGGAGGAGGGCGGCGGCGACGACAGAGGCGGTGGCGGCACGGACGGCGGGCTGTCCCGCGAGCAGGAGCAGCGCCGCTGGGGCGAGCAAGGCCCGTGGGACGGCGCCGCCAGCGGGGGCGCCGGCCTGGGGAACCTGCTCGCGGGTTATGGCGGGCTGCTGTCGTTCGGCAACCAGGTGTTCGTCGGGCTGGGCGGCTTCGCGCTCGCGCTCGTCTACTACTACTCGCCGCTGAACGTGTGGTCGGCGTGGCCGTTCGCCGGGCTCGCCGGGCTGCTGTTCGCCTGGCTGCTGGCGGTGCCGCTGGGCGAGCGCTTCACCGGGCGCGATGTCTGGAAGCCGGTGGCCGTGGCGCTGGCGGCGTGGATCGCCTACGAACTGCTGCTGCACTGGGTGCCGGGCGCCGACGTGTTCCGGTCGAGCTACGTGCGGCGCGTGTCGATCCTGCTGCTGATCTTCCTCGGCGCGCTGCCGCTGCTCGCGCTGCAGGGCGCGTACTTCGCGATCGCGACCTGGCTCGTCGCCGAGTCGGTCGCGACCGTCTTCAACGAATGGGAAGTGGTGGGTGCCGGCGGCGGCATGCAGATCAAGTCCGACGTGACGCTGACGCAGCTCTACTACGCGAGCTTCGGGCTGCTGGTGGTGGCGACGCTCGTCATCTGGCGGCTGCTGCGGTCGCGCTACGGCCTCGCGCTCACGGCGGTGCGCGACGACGAGGAGGCCGCCCGCACGGTGGGCATCGACATCCGGCGCATGAAGACCGTGGTGTTCCTGCTCGCCGGCACGTTCAGCGGGCTCGCGGCGGGGCTGTACTGGATGGACGCCGTGATCATCACGCCGCCGTCGGCCTTCGCGATCTCGTGGTCCGCGACGTTCGTGTTCATCGCGGTCGCGGGCGGCATGGGCACGCTCGCGGGACCGATCGTCGGCGCCGTGGCCTACGTGCTGATCGACCGGCTGCTGGCGGGCTATGCGGGGCGCGGCCTGCTGGTGCTCGGACTCGCGTCGATGCTGCTGGTGTTCCTGATGCCGCGCGGGGTGATGGGCGTGGTGGCCGCGCTGCGGCACAGCGGGCCGGACGACACGGCGCGCGCCCGGGCGCGCTGGAGCCGGTTCGCGCAGGTGGTCTTCGGGGTCGGCGGGCGCCGGGCGCCGCGTGCGACCGACGCCGAGCCCGGCGTGGTGGCCGCCTTCATCGTGCCCGGCTCCCCGCTGCCGCTGCTGGTGCCGGACAACCCGGCGTGGAAGCCCGTCGTCGACGGCTATGCGACCGCGCGGGCGGCACTCGCGGCGGCACGGCCCGACGTCATCGTGCTGTATTCGACGCAGTGGGTCGCGGTGCTCGACGAGCTGTGGCAGGCGCGCCCGCGCATCTCGGGCCAGCACGTCGACGACAACTGGCACGAGCACGGCGCGATGCGTTACGACCTGCGCATCGACACGCACCTGGCGCGTGCCTGCGTCGCGGCGGCCAACGAAAGCGGCGTGCGCTCGAAGGCGGTGGACCACGAGGGCTTTCCGCTCGACACCGGCACCATCGTCGCGATGCACTGGCTGAACCCGCACAAGGACATCCCGGTGCTCATCGCGGCCAACAACGTCTATCACGACTTCGACACGACCCGCCGCCTCGGCGAACTGGCGGTCGAGCAGGCCGTCGCCCAGGGCAAGCGGGTCGCGGTCGTCGGCGTCGGCGGGCTGTCGGGGACCATGTTCCGCGAGGACATCGACCCGACGACCGACCGCGTCGCCAACGCCTCCGACGACGCGTGGAACCGCGAGATCCTCGAACTGCTGCGCACCGGGCGCGTGGAGGACCTGCTGGCCGAGGTGCCGCAGTACGCGCGCGAAGCCCGCGTCGACATGGGGTTCAAGCACCTGGCGTGGGTGCTGGGCGCGCTCGGCGGGCGCTTCGTGTCGGCGAAGGTGCACGGCTACGGTCCGGCATGGGGCTGCGGTGCGGCGGTCGTCGAACTGCGCCCGGCGTGACGTGGCGCGGGCAGGGGCGGCTGGCGGCCCCGGCGTCGACTTTCGGGGGTAGCGCGGCGCGACGGGACGCCGTTAGTCTCGGTGGCACTTCCTGCCAAGCGAAGAGGTTTTCGATGAGCGGTCCGTCCTTGGTCGCTGCCCGACACGCGCGGCGCCTGGTGCAGGTCGGCGTGGTCGTCGCGCTCGCGAGTGCGGCGCCGTTCGCGCTCGCGCAGGCGGTCCCCGGCGCCGGCGTGGTCGCGTTCGCCGTCGGGGACGCGCGCATCCTCGGCGCCGACGGGTCCGCGCGCATCGCGGCCAAGGGGCTGGCGGTCGCGTCCGGCGACACCGTCGACACCCGCACGGGGCGGGTGCAGCTGCGCATGGCCGACGGTGGCTTCATGTCGCTGCAGCCCGAAACGACGCTGCGCATCGACAACTACCGCTTCGAGCGCGGCGACGACGGCAGCGAGCGCGGCTTCCTGTCGCTGCTGAAAGGCGGCTTCCGCACCGTGACGGGACTGATCGGCAAGCGCAACAAGGCCAACTACCAGGTGAACACGCCGACCGCCACGATCGGCATCCGCGGCACCGAGTTTGCCGTGAGCGACGGCGGCGGAGCCGTGTTCGTGGGCGAAGGCAGCATCTCGGTGTGCAACACCGGCGGCTGCACGTTCGTCGGCGCCGGCGAGACCGTGTTCGTGCCCGACGCAGTCAGCAAGCCGCAGATCGTGCTGCGGTCGGTGGACCTGCCGCCCGCGCCGCCACCACCGCCGCCGGCGCCGGTGATCACCACGGGGGACGTGCGCTCGCCCGATGGCGGATTCGAGTTCGTCCCGACGCCACCCGCGCCGGATCAGGGGCCACGCAACCTCGACATCCCGTCGGGGTCCGGTGCGATCTCGGTCGCCAGCCTGACGACGTCGGGGGGGCGCAATGCAGGGATCGTCGGCGGCTCGCTCACCTTCGCTGCGGGCGGCGCGCTCACCACGTACGTCGACTGCTGCGGCAGCATCAACTATCGCAACGGGGTCGTCGCCGACCATGGCTCGGACGGCATCGTCGCGTGGGGTCGGTGGACGGGGGGCACCGTCGACACGGGCGGTCCGCCGCTGCCGCTGCAGTCGGTCCACTACGCCGGGAGCCCGTTCTCCCCCACCGCCGGCGCGCTGGCGTCGCTGTCCGGCACGATGAGCGTGATCGGATCGAGCGCGCCGACCGTGACCAGCGGGGCGACCGTGCTCAACGTCGGTACGCCCAACGCCGTCACCGGCACGTTGACGCTGAACTTCTCGGCCAACACCGTGGCGCTGTCGCTCAACATTCCGGTGCTCGCCACGAGTTTCGACATGACCGGCACCGGTGTTTTCGAGAAGTCGAGCCCCACCGATGCACGCTTCTTCGTGCGCACCGGCGCGGTGACCGGGGCGACCTGCGGCAGCGCCTGCATCCCCGACGTGCCGTTCGCGCCGTTCCTCGCCGGGCACATCCACGGCACCGACGCGAGCCGGGCGTCGGGCATCTACCGCTTCCAGGCGAACATCGGCGACGTGACCGGCAGCGTGGCGTTCCGCGCCGTGTCGGACTGAGCGTCAGGCGCCGCCGGTCCCCAGCGCCTTGAGCCGGTAGAGCGCGTCCAGCGCTTCGCGCGGGCTCAGCGCGTCGGGGTCGAGCGCGGCGAGCGCCTCCTCGACCGCCGACGCGGTCGGCGCGTCGGTCGCGACAGGCGTCGGCGCGCCGAAGAACAGATCGCCCTGCGCGCTCGATGCCGATTCGAGCTCGGCCAGCTTGCGGCGCGCAGCGCGGATGACCGACGCCGGCACGCCAGCCAGTTGCGCGACCTGCAGCCCGTAGCTCTGCGACGCCGGGCCGTCCTCGACGGCATGCAGGAACACGATGCGGTCGTGATGCTCGACGGCATCGAGATGCACGTTGGCCACGTCCGCGTGCTCGGCCGCGAGCCGGGTCAGCTCGAAGTAGTGCGTCGCGAACAGGCACCACGCACGCGAGCGCTCGGCCAGGTGCCGCGCGATCGCCCACGCGAGCGACAGTCCGTCGAAGGTCGACGTGCCGCGGCCGATCTCGTCCATCAGCACCACCGAGCGCGGCGTCGCGTGGTGGAGGATGTGCGCGGCCTCGGTCATCTCGACCATGAAGGTCGAGCGCCCGCCGGCGAGGTCGTCGGCCGAGCCGATGCGCGTGAAGATGCGGTCGACCGGACCGAGCCGCGCGCGCCGCGCCGGCACCCACGCGCCGGCGTGCGCGAGCAGCACGATCAGCGCGGTCTGGCGCATGTACGTCGACTTGCCGCCCATGTTCGGCCCGGTCACCAGCAGCAGTCGCCGCGACGGTTCGAGCCGCGTGTCGTTGGCGACGAAGTGCTCGACCTGCGCCGCGACGACCGGATGCCGGCCGCCCTCGATCACGAGGCCTTCGGCGTCGGTGAGCTCGGGGGCGACCAGATCGAGCGCGATCGCGCGCTCCGCGAACGCCGCGAGCACGTCGATCTCGGCGACCGCCGCCGCGGCGCTCTGCAACGCGGCAAGGTGCTCCGCGACCGCATCGAGCACCTGCTCGTAGAGCCACTTCTCGCGCGCCAGCGCGCGGTCCTGCGCCGACAGCGCCTTGTCCTCGAAGGCCTTCAGCTCGGGCGTGATGTAGCGCTCGGCGTTGGTCAGCGTCTGGCGGCGACGGTAGTCGTCGGGCACGCGTGCGGCCTGCGCGTGCGTGACCTCGATGTAGTAGCCGTGCACGCGGTTGAACGCGACCTTCAGCGTCGCGATGCCGGTACGGGCGCGCTCGCGCGTCTCGAGCGCGAGCAGGAACTCGGCCGCGTTCGTCTGCAGCCCGCGCAGCGTGTCGAGTTCGGAATCGAAGCCGTCCGCGATCACGCCGCCGTCGCGGACCATCGCCGCCGGGGTCGGCTGGATCGCCCGCGCGAGCAACGCGGCCGGCGCCGGATCGACCGCGAGCGCGGCGCGCAGCGCGGCCAGCCGCGGACTGTCATGGCCGTCCAGCGCGGCCGCGAGCCGGGGCAGCGCCGCGAGCGAATCGCGCAGCGCCGCCAGATCGCGCGGCCGCGCCGAGCGCAGCGCGATGCGACCGGCGATGCGCTCGAGGTCGGCCATGTCGGCCAGCGTGGTTCGAAGCGCGTCGAGCGTGGCGGGCGTGCCGTCGCCGGCGCCGATGCGTGCACCGGCGTGGCTGTCGCCCGCCGCGCGCAGCGCACCGACGGCGTGATGGCGCGTGCGCAGCGTGGCGTGATCGCGCAGCGGGTGATGCAGCCAGTGGCGCATCAGCCGGCTGCCGGCGGCCCCGCGCGTGCTGTCCATCACCGACAGCAGCGTCGGTGCGGCCTCGCCGCGAAGCGTCGCGTCGATCTCGAGGTTGCGGCGCGTCGCAGCGTCGAGCACGACGAGCGCGTCGCTCGACTCGACGGCGAGCGCGGTGACGTGCGGCAGCGTGTCGCCGGCAGTCGACTTCACGTAGCCGAACAACGCACCTGCGGCGCCCAGCGCGAGCGGCACGGCATCGACGCCGAAGGCCGCGAGGTCGCGCGTGCCGAAGTGCGCGGTCAGCGCGCGCGTGGCCGACTCGGCGTCGAACTGCCACGGCGGCAGGCGACGCACCGGCAGACCGGTGGCCGGCAGCGCGTCTGCGGGCACATCGTCGGCCACCAGCAGCTCGGCCGGCGCGAGGCGTGCCAGCTCGGACGCGAGCGACGCGGTCGCCGTCTCCAGCGCGTGGAAGCGCCCGGAGCTG
>JALORJ010000177.1 GCA_025459035.1 Burkholderiales bacterium | reverse complement strand
AGGTTCGACAGCGCGAACAGCGTCACCACCTGCGCGCCGTTCTTCGCGAGCCCGCGGCATCGCACCTTCACGTAGCCGAACTGGCGCTTCATCACCCGGAATGGGTGCTCGACCTTGGCCCGGATCTGCGCCTTCACGCGCTCCAACTGTTCAAGCAGCGCGTGGCTGGCTCGCTGCGGGTCGAGCGCCTTGCGCTTGCCGGGCGGCATCGCGATGTGCCACTTCGCCGTCGAGTCCTTCGCCTCGTCGCGCTTGTGCGCCCCGCGGTAGCCCGAGTCACCGTAGCGGTCCGTCTCGTCTGCGTGTGCCACGCGACACCCAGACTCACGAATCGGCGGGGCGGGAGTGAACTACGGCTCCCCCACCGGCGCCTTCACGAACGCCAGGATCTTCCACATCTCGTCCTCGGTCAGCTTGCCCTTCCACGCCGGCATCTGCGTGCCCTTGCGGCCGTGGATCACGACCTTCAGGAACGCCTGACCGTCGAGCTTGCTCGCGCGCAGGTTCGGGCCGCGCGAGCCGGTGTCCGCATGACAGATGTAGCAGGTCGCTCGGTACAGGCGGCGTCCTTCCGCGAGCGCGTCGGTGTCGCCCGGGCCGTACGGGTTCTCGGTGTGCTGCCACACCCAGTCGTCGATCACGGCCTTCGGCTTCTGGTGGCCCTGCGCCTGCGCGAGCGGACTCGCGCCGAGCAGGACGGTCCCGGCGACGAGCGCCACCGCGAAACCGTGTCGCGGACGGCGCCCGTCGGATCGAACGCTTCGCGCGGCGCCTCGCGTCACTTCGGCAGCGGCGTCAGCGCGCCGTCGATGTCCTCGACCGGGAAGCTGCCGCCCTTGCCGTGGCCGACGGCGTCGTGGTTGTCGAGCGCGTAGACCATCAGCGACGCGTTCTTCGGACCCTTGAAGTAGAAGCCGACGTCGCCGCCGAGCCCCGACAGGATCGCGACGTACTGGCGTCCGCCGATCGCGTACGTGATCGGCGAAGCGTTGATGCCGGAGCCGGTCTGGTGCTTCCACAGCACCTTGCCGGTCTTCGCGTCGGCTGCGAAGAAGAAGCCCTGCTGGTCGCCGGAGAACATCAGGCCGCTCTTCGTCGCGAGGACGCCCGCGAAGACCGGCAGCGGGCTGGCGATCTCCCACAGCCACTTCTTCTTCTGCACGTCGTACGCGCGCCAGCGCCCGACGGTCTCGCCGGTGCGGTGCATCTTGTAGTCCATGCCCATGTAGACCTGACCGGGCTCGTACTTGATGTCCTCGGGCTTGTAGCCGGTCAGCGCCATCGCCCAGGTGTTGGTCGGCACGAACGCCACGCCGGTCTCGGGGTTGAACGCCATCGGGAACCAGTTGGTGCCGCCTTCGAGCCCGGGGACGATCGGCATCACCTTCTTGCCGTCGGCCTTCGGCTTCATGGCCTCGTTGATCTTCGGGCGGCCGGTCACCGGGTCGAGCCCTGTGGTCCAGTTGATGCCGTCGATCGTCGGCGTGGCGTGGATGAAGCGGCCGTCGGTGCGGTCGAGCACGTAGAAGAAGCCGTTGCGGTTGGTCTGCAGCGCGGCCTTCACCGGTTTTCCGTCGACCTTGATGTCGGCCAGGATCGGCGCGTTGTTGCCGTCGTAGTCCCAGCCGTCGTTCGGGGTGTACTGGAAACCCCAGCGGATCTTGCCGGTGTCGACGTCCATCGCGATCAGCGACGACGTCCAGCGGTTGTCGCCGGTGCGCAGGTCGGGCGTCCACGGGCCCGGGTTGCTCGTGCCCCAGTAGACCAGCCCGAGCGCCGGGTCGTACGCGCCGGTCTGCCACGTGGCGCCGCCGCCGGTCTTCCAGGTGTCGCCGGGCCACGTGTCGTGGCCGGGTTCACCGGGGCCGGGGATGGTGTACGTCGTCCACCGCTCGGCGCCGGTCTTCGCGTCGTAGGCACGCACGTAGCCGCGCACGCCGTACTCGCCGCCGGCGATGCCGGCCAGCACCATGCCCTTCACGACCAGCGGTGCACCGGTCGCGGACACGCCCTGCTTCCAGTCGTGGATGACCTTCTCCCACACGACCGTGCCCTTGTCGCGGTCGAGCGCGACGATGCGGGCGTCGAGCGTCAGCACGTAGACGAGGTTCTCGTACACCGCGACGCCGCGGTTGACCGGGCCGCAGCACAGCACGGTGCCCAGGCCTTCGGGTTCTTCCGGCGCCCAGTGCCACAGCCGGTCGCCGGTCGCCGCGTCGAACGCGAAGACGTGCGAGTGCGCGCCGGTGACGAACATCTTTCCGCCGCTGACGATCGGCGTCGCTTCGAGGCCGTCGAGGCTGCCCAGGCCGGCGGTCCAGACCGGCCGCAGCTGCTTCACGTTCTTCGGGGTGATCTGCGACAGCAGGCTGAAGCGCTGGTTGTCGTACGTGCGCCCGTAGTTCAGCCACTCGGTCGGGTTGCGCGGTGCCGCGACGAGCGCGGCATCCGACGGACCGCCGGCCAGCGCGGGCAGGGACAACGTGGCACAGGCGACGGCGATCGACAGGTGACGACGGACGGCTCGGATCACGGCGGGGTCCTCTGCGGGGCGGTGGACAGGGTCGGGCGCGGACGCGCCGACCCTGCGGGAACGATCGAGAGCTTCGCGCGAATCCGGCCGACGCGTCACGCCGGACGACGCGCGGGCATCGCGGGCGTCGACGCCACGGGCGTGCCGCCGACGAAGGCGAAGTCGAGCTCCGGCACGCGCCCGCCGACCAGCTCGGCGAGCGCCTTGCCCGACCCGCACGCGTGCGTCCAGCCAAGCGTGCCGTGGCCGGTGTTGAGCCACAGCCCCGGGATGCGCGTCGGCCCGATCAGCGGCACGTTCGACGGCGTCGCCGGGCGCAGGCCGGTCCAGAACTGCGCGGCCGACCAGTCGCAGGCGTCCCCGAACAGCGTCTGCGCGCGGCGCACGATGGCCTCGCAGCGTTCGGGCCGGTCGAGCGCGGTGTTCCAGCCGGTGAACTCGGCGGTCCCGGCCACGCGCAGCTTGTCGCCGAGCCGCGAGACGACGATCTTGAATTCGTCGTCGGTCAGGCTGGTGGTCGGGGCGCGCTCGGGGCGCACGACCGGCACGGTGATCGAGTAGCCCTTGGCCGGATAGACCGGGATCGACAGGCCCAGCGGTCGCACGACGAACGGGCTGAAGCTGCCCATCGCGACCACGGTCGCGTCGGCGGTCAACGTGGTCTCGGCGCCGTTCGCGACGTCGCGAACGCGGGCCCCGACGACACGCCCGCCTTCGCGCACCAGCGCCCGCACGTCGCTGCCGTAGCGGAACCGCACGCCGGCCTCGGCGCAGCGCGCGGCCAGTGCGTCGGTGAACATCCACGCGTTGCCCGACTCGTCGGAGGCCGTGTAAGTGCCGCCGGCCAGCGTGTGACGGATCCCCGCAAGCGCGGGCTCGATCGCGACGCATTCGTCGGGCGTCTTCTCGACGCGGTCGCAGCCGAGGGTGCGCATCAGCGCGGTCGGCCCGCGGGCGGCATCGAGCTCGGCCGCGCTGGTGTACAGGTGGAGGATGCCGCGGGTGCGCTGTTCGTACTCGAGCCCCAGCTCGGCCCGCAGCGCCTGCAGCGCGGCGCGGCTGTAGAGGCCGAGCTGCACGATCTGCGCGATGTTGTGGCGCGTGCGCGCCGGCGTGCATTCGCGCAGGAAGCGCAGGCCCCACAGCCACTGCGCCGGGTCGGCCCGCAGCCGGAACAGCAGCGGCGCGTCGTCGCGACCCAGCCACTTGAGGATCTTGGCGGGGGCGTGCGGATTGGCCCAGGGCTCGGCATGGCTGACCGAGATCTGGCCGCCGTTGGCGAAGCTGGTTTCGAGACCCGACGCGGGCTGGCGGTCGACGACGGTGACCGCGTGACCGGCGCGGCGCAGATACCAGGCGGTGGCGGTGCCGACGACACCGCTGCCGAGAACGAGAACGTGCATACAGGCGCTCCTTCGTGAAACGCGGGCGGGGAATGAATCGCGCGAACCGGCACGCGCGCCGCGTACCGTGTCCTCACCCCCCTGTCCGTTTGCCTGAGAGATTGCGACGTCCGCCCGGCAGGACCGGTCGGGCATCGATTGCCCCTTCGGCGGCGGGCGCCCGCGCCCGCACTCTCCAGAGTCGCGCCCTCCTCGACGGTTCCTCCGCGAAGACGTCCGGTCGGACCGGACGCCCGTGCGGGCCTGAGCGTTCTACGGGTGGCGTTCTGCGCCTTCGGCGGCAGGGCCGCGTCGCCGCGTGCAGCGGAGCACGCATCGACCACGACGCCTGCGCTCTCCCGTCGGGAAGATCACACGCACCGCGACCGTAGGCGGTCGCGCCACGGGCGTCAACGCTCGCGCCGTCGCGGAGCGGCAGGTGCCGCGCACGTGCCGCTTCGGTGCGACGCCGTCAGTGCGGCGAGACCGGCGCGTCCGACGCGTCGTCGACGGCGCGCGCCGCCGCGACGACATCGGCGGGCAGCGGCGTGCGCGGTCCGTCGGGCGTGAAGCCGCGCGCGCGGACCCACGCGTCGATCGCCGCGACCCGGTCGGCGTCGAGCGGGTGCGAGCGCAGGATCGCCGGCGGCTGTGTGCGGTCGCGCGTCGCGCGTTCGAGGACGCGGAAGGTGTCGGCGGCACCCCCGGCGTGGCCGTAGGCGGCCACCAACATGTCGAGTCCGGACGCGTCGGCCTGGCGTTCCTGCTCGCGCGTGAACGCGAGCGCGGTGACGAGACCGGCTGGCCCCAGGGCACCGCTGACGATGTCGCTGCCGCTGCCGACCGACAGCAGCGCGAGGCCCAGGCCGATCACGATCTGGCGTCCGGCCGCGCCGATCGGATGGCGATGGCGCACGTGCGCGATCTCGTGCGCGAGGACCATCGCCAGCGTGTTCTCGTCCGGCAGGTCGCGCAGCAGGCCGCCGAACACGACCACGTGTCCACCGAGCGTCGCGAAGGCGTTGATCGTGGCCTCGGGCTGCCAGTGCACGCGCACCTGCATCGGGACCGGCAGCGGCTGCGCCTGCACCAGACGATCCGCGACGCGCTGCAGATAGGCCGGCACCGGACCGGTGGTCGGCGAGAAGCGCTCGGCGATGTCGTCGGCGACGCGACGCTCGACCTCGAACGGGATGCGCTTCGCGAACGTCTGCGCGAGCAGCATCAGCACGACCATCGCGACAATCAGCAGCCCGAGCAGGCCGCCGGCGAGCCGCGCGAAGTCGACGAGCGGATGCGTGCGACTGACGTTGACGCTGTCGTCGACCTCGGGGTTGGACCAGTCGGTCATCGGCGGTGCGCGGCCGCGCAGGCGCGCGGGCGTGGAATCACGCGCGGCCGATCGCGGTGCCCCACGCGAGCACCTCCACCGCCTTCAGGCTGCCGTTCTTCTTGCCGCCGACCGCGAAGGTCTGGAACTTCACGTTGACGATGGTCGTGGCGCCAAAGGCCTGCGCCTCGGCCTTCATGCGCAGCACCGCTTCGCGCCGCGCGCGATCGATCAGCGACTCGTAGCTGCGAAGCCGCCCGCCGATCCACTGCTGCAGGCCGGCCACCACGCGCTTGAAGTAGTCGTCGGAGACGACGACGCTGCCGGCGACGAGCCGTTGCGGGCGCGGCTCGAGCGTCGGCGGGAAGCGCGTGGCGAACACCTGGATGTCGCGCAACGCCGCTTCGCGGCGGCGGATCGACGCGTAGTGCCGGCGCTCGGCGATGCGACCGGCGACGAAGCCGATCACCACGAGCGCGACGAAGACGATCAGGTCCATCGCGGCGGCCCCGGCGTCACTCGAGCACGACGGCCGAGCCGTAGGCGAGCAGTTCGGCCGCGCCGGTCGTGATCGATGCGGTGGCGAAGCGCACGTTCAGCACGGCGTTGGCGCCGACCGATTCGGCCTGCTTCACCATGCGCTCGGTCGCTTCCTCGCGGGCTTCCTGCATCAGCTCGGTGTAGCCCTTGAGCTCGCCGCCGACGATGTTCTTGAGGCCGGCCCTCAGGTCGC
>JALORJ010000176.1 GCA_025459035.1 Burkholderiales bacterium | reverse complement strand
GCTGCGCGCCGCGTGGCGCGAGGCGGTCCGCGACGACACCGGCCCCGCGAGCGCGATCGATGCCGCGGTCCTCGCCGCGGCGCGGCGGGCGGTCGGCGCAGGACCGGTCGCGGTCGATGCCGTGCCCGCGGCGTCGCGACCGGCGGTCGTCGCGCGTCAGCCGGTGCAGCGCTGGGCGATGCCGGCGTCGATCGCGGCGATGCTTGCGGTCGCGGCGATCGGTGCCGTCGTCAGCATCACCAGCCGCGACCACCTGCGCGAGCACGAGGTGGCGGACCTGCGCCCGACGCCGTCGCCCACCGTCGCGGACGCGGCCGTCGCGACGCCGCCGGCCGGTGCGAGCGCACCGCCTGCGCCGGTCGCGGCGGACCCGGACACGCGCGTCGCGGCCGCCGCCCAGCCCGCAGCGCCCGCAGATCGTTCGGGGACCGACGACGGTGGGGCCGCGCGTGCGTCATCCCGGGCGGCCACACCGCCGACACGGATCGCGGCGCTCGAGTCGGCGGTGCGCGAACGCGCGGCACCGAGTCCACCGCCCGCCGCGGCGCGCCAGAGCGCCGCGGAAGCCGCGGACACGGGAGCGGCGGACGCCCACGAGGCGCGCGATCCCGGTACGACGGTCGCGTCGCGGGCCGCCGCGTCGCCGATCGCGACCGCGCCCGCGATGAGCGAAGCACCGCTGCCGGCGACGGCACGCGACGCGTCGGCCGCCGTGTCGAAGCGTGCGCCGGATGCGCCGCCGCTCGTGGCACGGGCGGAGGCGACGCGCTCGGCAGAAGCCGACACCGCGCGCGCCGCGACCGCGGTGACCGCATCGCGGGCGCCGGCCGCGGCGCCGTCTGCCGATGCGGTGAACACGATGCGCTCGCCGCCGCCAGCGGCGGTGCGTGCACCCGCGCCGCCGGCGGACGATCCCGCGCCGGCCGTGTGGCTCGAGCGCATCGCGGCGCAATGGCGCGCGGGCGATCGCGCGCAGGCCGAAGCGGAGTTCGCCCGCTTCCGGCAGCGCTGGCCGGACCATGCGCTGCCGCTAGACTTTCCTGTCCGCGCCATGGCGCGCAACCGAGAACGATCCGATCGCCCGGCCTCGCGGGACGATCCGACCCGATGAACGCGCCAGGGCTCGACCACAAGACCTTCGACGACTTCAAGACGACCGGCAAGCTGCCGTCGCCGTCGGGGGTCGCGCTGCGCATCGTCGAGCTCACGCGCAAGGACGACGTGTCGCTGCCGGAACTGGCGCGGGTCGTCCAGGCCGATCCCGCACTGTCGGGGCGGCTCGTGAAGTTCTCGAATTCGGCACTCGCGGGATCGCGTCGACCGATCGTCGCGGTGGTCGACGCGATCCGGCTGCTCGGCATCGGGACCGTGCGACAGCTCGCGCTGGGATTCTCGGTGCTGGCGGGCAGTCGCAAGGGCACGGCGCGTCGCTTCGACCACGACCGCTTCTGGTCCTGTTCGCTCGCCACCGGCATCGCCGCCAACGCGCTGTGCCTGCGCACGCGCACGGCGCAGGGCGACGAGGCGTTCACGTGCGGGCTGCTGGCCGGCATCGGCCGGCTGGCGCTGGCGACGCTCTATCCCGAGCAGTACGACGGCGAGGCCGGCGTCGACATGGCGCCTGCGGCGCTGCGCGCGCAGGAGCGCGAGCGCTTCGGCGCCGACCATGCCGAGCTGTGCTCCGCGATGCTCGAGGACTGGATGCTGCCGCGGCTGTTCGTCAACGCGGTCTATCACCACGAGGACCCGGCCGGCGGGCATCTGCTTGACGGTTCGCGCGAGGCCACGCTCACGTGGCTGCTGCACCTCGCGTCGCGCATCGGCGAGTGGTGCATCGTCGACGACGTGCTGCGCCGACCGATGCTGGGCGATCTCGTGTTCCTGGCCGCCAAGATCGGCGTCGATGCCGAGACGATCGCCGAGGTCTGCGATCAGGTGGTCGTCGAGTGGCGCGACTGGGGACGGTTGCTCGAAGTCCGCACGCAGGACGTGCCGGCGTTCGCCGAGATCACGCGCATCGTCGAGCAGGCCGCCGCGGCGGCGGCGCCGGTCACGGCCGCGGTCGCCGCATCGGCGCCGTCGCCGGAGCGCGTGGCGCTCGATCCGCTGCCCGGCGGGACCAGCGCGTTGCGCGTGCTCGTGGCCGACGACGAATCCGCCGGACGCACGCAGCTCGGCCAGCTGCTGACGGCCGAGGACTATCAGGTCACGCTGGCCTCGGACGGGCAGCAGGCGCTGCAGCTCGCGATCCGCGAGCGTCCGCACATCATCGTCGCCGACTGGCTGATGCCCGAGATGGACGGCCTCAATCTGTGCCGCGCGCTGCGCGAGACCGCCGAGGGTCGCCACATCTATTTCGTGCTGCTGTCGGATCACGCGAAGGACGACAGCGTCGTGGCGGCATTCGAGGCCGGCGTCGATGATTTCGTCGCCAAGCCGTTCTCGCCGAAGGTCATCGTCGCGCGGCTGAAGGCCGGCCAGCGTGTCGTGCGGCTGGAGGAAGAGGCGGCGCAGGATGCCCGCAACCTGCGCCGCTTCGCGACCGAGTACGCGGTGGCCAACCGACGGCTGCGGCAGGCGGCGCTGACCGACTCGCTCACCGGGCTGCCGAACCGGCGCTATGCGATGGAGCGCCTCGAGCAGGACTGGGCCGCCGCGACCCGCAACCAGCGGGCGCTGACGGTGATGATGATCGACGTCGACCGCTTCAAGACCGTCAACGACACGTACGGGCACGAAGCCGGCGACGTGGTCCTGCGGCAGGTGGCCGGCGCGCTTCGCAAGGCGGCCCGCACCGAGGACGTGATCTGCCGCATCGGTGGCGAGGAGTTTCTGGTGATCTCGCCCGACACCGGGCTGCAGCCCGGTGTGAAGGTCGCCGAGCGCTTTCGCGCCGCGGTCGAGGCGCTCGCGTTCTCGGCCGCGTCGGTGCGCTACACGATCACGGTGTCGATCGGGGTGGCGGAACGCGGGCCGTCGCAGGCGCGGCAGGATGCGCTGGTGAAGGCCGCCGACGAGGCGCTCTACCGCGCGAAGCGCGCTGGCGGCAACCGGGTCGAGGCGGCGATCCCGGCCTGACGCCGCGACCGGCAGGGCCCCCGCATCGGCCGGCGGCCGGGGCGGGGGCGGCGAGGATCGATCAGGCGCGGCGACGCAGGGCGGCGCCGGCGACGAGCAGGCCGGCGCCCATCAACGCCCAGGTGCCGGGCTCGGGCACGACGCGCCCGTTCAGTTCGTAGCCCACGCCCAGGCCTCCCTCGAGGAGCGCCGGATTGCCCGCGTCGGGGAACCAGCGCGTCCCGGTGCCACCGGCCTGCGTCTCTGCCCAACCGAGCGTCGCGCCGCCGATGCCGCGCAGCCCCAGCGCGTAGCTGCCCGGGTCGAGGCGCCATCCCGGCAGACCCACCGACAGCGTCGTGCTCGCTGCGCTCTCGGGGTCCAGCATGTAGGCCGACGCGTCGAACTGCGCCGAGAACAGCACGTTGCCGAACGGGGTGTCCCAGATCGAGATCTCGATATCGCCCGGGACCGACGTCCACGTGACCGCGAAGGTGGCGAGATCCACGAACACCGGGGCGGCGAGCGTGAACTGCGCGAAGACGCGCTGATCTTCGAACGACCCGTTGCAGGGGGTGCACCAGCCTTCGGTCCACCCCGGGACGATCGGTTGCGAGGCCAGCAGGTCGGCATGGGCGGGAAGCACCGCGGCGCCGAGGACCGCGGCGCTCGCGAGGGACAGCAGGGTCGGACGCATCCGGATCTCCGATGACCGCCAGTGCGGTCGGTGAACGTCAGGGACAGCAGGCACCGCCGGGACACGTCGGACCCTGCCACCACGCGGCACCGGCCGACCCGTCCGATCCACGCGCCGTCGGGCTCCGGGCGTGGTCCATTCGAAGACTCGCGTTTCGAGCGGTTCTCGTCAATCAGCGGACAACACTTCGACGCGATGTACCAGCCATTTCGATGCCAGCAGCCCCGGCCGGTCGTAGTACGAACGCGCCGCTTCCGCGCC
This sequence comes from Burkholderiales bacterium, assembly GCA_025459035.1. GTDB lineage: Bacteria > Pseudomonadota > Gammaproteobacteria > Burkholderiales. The sequence goes on along the minus strand of JALORJ010000176.1, from coordinate 2,010 downwards.
GTCCAGCAGGTGGTAGGTCGCGACCAGGCGGTCGGCGGCGGCGTCCATGACGACGATCCCGTTGACGGCGGTGTTGACGTACTCGATCTGCGGGTTGGCCAGCCGCAGCAGCGTGTCGAGCTGGCTGACCAGCGTCGGCAGACCGGGAATCGCCGACAGTGTCGGATCGGTGGCGACCACGCCCGCCACGCCGGTGCCGAACGCGAACGACGACACGCCCGGGCCGGTGAACTCCCAGACGCGCGGCGCGTGTCGGGTCACGAACGCGGCATGGATGTCGCCGGCGATCAGCGCCACGTTGCCGGCGCTCGCGTAGAGGTCGAGCAGTTGCCGGCGGAAGTTCGGAAAGCCTTCCATCTGGTCGACGTTCAGATAGAAGCGCTGGCGCAGCACGGGCGGCAGCGCCGAGAACAGGGCGGCGACGTGCGGTGGCAGCCCCGGCAGCGTGCCGGTCAGGTCGAGCACCATGCTGGTGAACGAGGTCGAGTTGCCGATGACCTTCCACGTGGCGTCCGACGCCGGGACCGCGGCGCGCAGCCACGCCAGCTGCGCCGGGCCGTAGGCCTGCTCGGCCGGCAGCCGCCGCACGAACGTGAGGTACGCGGCGTACAGGTCGTAGGTCGAGCGCACGACGAAGTAGCGGCTGCCGAGCGACCCGAACAGCGACTGCTTGCCCATGAGCGCGAACGAGATGCCGCGGTCGAGCCCGTCCTCGGTCGCGAGCGGCACCGGTGCCGCCTGGCCGGCGGGCGATGCGTTGTACTGGCCGAGGATCGTGTTCAGCACGCGCACGTCGATGCGGCCGACCGCCTTGGACTGCGCCAGCGCCGCGGCAGCGGCCGGTTCCAGACCTTCGCCGACGTAGGCGAGCGTCAGTGCGCCGCGCAGCACCGCCTTCCAGCCGGCGTACACCGGCGCCAGCGCGGGCTCGGGCGGGGTGTCGAGGTCGACGTACGGCGCGAAGTTCGCCTTCACGGCCTGGTAGGTCGCCTCGCCACCGGGCAGCACCGCGGTGAGCCCGGCGCGGTCGACCGCGATGGTCCCGGGGAAGGCGTCCTCGGGGATCAGATGATCCGGACGGAAGCTGCGGTAGTCCGTCAGGAACAGGTGGACGTGCGCACCGTAGCGGAAGTCGCGGTGGATGCGCCCGTCCGGCCACCGCGGCCGGGTGTCGAGGTCCACTTCGCCGCCCGGCGTCGCGCCGTCGACGTCCACCGGCACGTACTCGAAGAACACCTGCTCGGCATTGCGGCGGCGCTGCGCCGACGCTTCGTCGCGGCGGCCGCCGAAGAACGTCGCGGTCGCCCCCCAGCAGTCGTCGGCGTACTCGTGGTCGTCCCAGATGTTCACGAAGGTGAAGCGCTCGTGCAGGCGCTGCAGCACGCGATCGCTGCGGTAGAAGCGCCACACCTCGCGGTAGTTCGACACCGAGCCCGCGGCGTAGAACGTGGAGCCGTCGGCTGCCCGGAGCGCGATGGCGCCATCGCGGTCGCCGAACGTGAAGCGCCGCCCGGTGGCGGCCTGGAACGACGGGTCGCCGGTCGTCTCGTAGATGTAGTCGCCGAGATGGATCACGAAGTCCGGGTTCTCGGTCAGCAGCCGCAGGTACGGGTTGTAGAAGCGGCCGATCGCGTCCTGGCACGACGCGAACCCGAAGCGCACCGACCGCGTGTCGGTCACGAGCGGCGCCGTCTGCGCGCGGCCGATGGCCGACCCGAACAGCGCGCCGTCGCGCTGCACGATGAAGCGGAAGAACAGCCGCGTGCGGGCCGGCAGTCCGATCAGCTTGACCTGCACCACGCCGTCGTCGTCGGCGCGCGCGACCACGTCGATCGCGAGCACGCGGTTGCGCAGGCCGGGGTCGGTCGACGCGACCAGCGTCAGGGCGACCGACTGACCGGGTGCCGCCGGATCCACCGCCCGGGCCCAGACGATCACGCTGTCCGGCCGCGGCTCGAACGACGCGACCGACTGCGGGAAGAACGCGCGACCGCGGCGCACGCGCACCCG
>JALORJ010000175.1 GCA_025459035.1 Burkholderiales bacterium | reverse complement strand
GCCGGCATCGATGCCCTCCAGTGCGTCCCTCTCCACCCCCGGATGTGGGGTCGGGAATGGGCATGGCGTGTCTGGATGAGTGGAGCATCGAGGAATGTGGGTCTGGTCGCGGAGCGAAGGGAGCAACGGCGATCGCGGGAGCGACTTGAGGCGCGGGCGCGGGCGCGCCGTGCCGGCACCATGAAAAACACCCGCCGAAGCGGGTGTGTGCAACGGGTTGGATCCGCCGATCGACGCTTGAGGTCGATCGGCGGCGCCTGCAGCCCCGGAATTACTTGATGGCGATCGGGTTGATGATCGCCTGTACGGCACCCGTCAGGCGGGACGCGCCGAGCGTGAACAGCACCTCGTACGCACCGTCCTTGATGAGCGGCGCGACGTTCATCGTCTCGAGGATGAAGATGCCGTTCTGCTGCAGCAGGATCTGGTGGATCTCGAAGACGCCGACGCCCTTCTCGAACGGCACCGCCTCGACACCCCAGGTGTCGGCGCCGACGGCCGCGACGCCCTTGTCGACCAGGTACAACGCGCCTTCCTTGCCCAGACCGGGTTCGACCGAGCCGTAGCGCTTGTCGTCCTTGCCGAGCAGCGTGAGCCAGCCGGTGTGGAAGATGACGATGTCGCCCTTCTCGATCGACTTGATGCCCTGGCGCTTCATCGCGCCTTCGATCTCCGCGACGTTGATCGGCGTGCCTTCCTTCATGACGTCGACGCCGAGCAGGCCGGCGATGTCGAGGATGATCGCCTTGGTCGCGATCGGCGGGATGGTCTCGATGCCGAACTTCGTCAGGCCGGTCACCTTGGCGAAGTCCTCGGCGTGCGTGCAGTTGTAGTAGACGCCGTCGTAGCCGATGTGGCCGATGCCGTCGATCTGCGAGCCGACGCCGTTCCAGCCCATGACGACGTCGTCGTTGTAGGTCAGCTTGGTCGGCCCGAGGCTGGTGCCGTTGACCTGGTTGGGCTGCATGATGACCACCGAGTAGTTGCGCGGCGGGAAGGCCGGCGTGTTGCGGTTGGTCTCGATGCCGAGCGAGTACGCCTTGCCCTTCGTGATGAGCTTCGTCGCAGCCAGCGTCTTCTCGGCCGTGACGTAGTTCAGGTTGCCGATCTGGTCGTCCTTGCCCCACTTCGAAGGCTTGCAGTCCTTCATCGAATCGTGGGCGGACGCAGCGCCGATGCCGGCGACGAGCAGGGCGCCGGCCAGCAGCGCGCGGTGGAAACGGATCATCGAACTCTCCTCTGGTGACAAGACCGGCGCCCGGATCGCGGCGCTCTCTCGAGATGCGCGGCAGATTGCAATCGCAACCTGACGCCGCATCGATCCTAGCAGCGGCCCGGATCGGTTCGATGCGCTAACTCACGGATTTTTCTCGGTTTTCAGGCAACGTTGTTGCAACAGAAGCGCGCGGACCGTACTTCTGCCGCACTGCACGATCGCGTTCTTCACTCTTGATGCAACAGCTGCGGAGCGCCTGTGGGTGCTCCGCAGCATCGCGCGGCCGCGGCGAGCGTCAGGCGAGTCCGAAGCCGGCCATGATCGCGGCGCGCTGGGCGTCGTAGTACGCGTTCAACTGGCGCGCGGGCTCACCGGTGAGGTTGTCGACCACGGTCCGCAGCGGGCGCTTTCCCGCCGGCATCGCCACCAGTGCCGCGATCGCGTCCGCGACGTCCTGCGGGTTCGGCGACTGCGGGCTCGAGAACAGTTGCCCGAGGCTCTCGCCCATCTTCTGCGGGATCTGCGCGACGGCGCCGTAGCTGGCGCCACGCGTGTCGTCGACACCGTACTGGGCGTTGTTGCCGACGTTGGTCGGGAACGCACCCGGCTCGACGATCGCGACGTCGATGCCCAGCGGTGCGAGTTCGTCGCGCTGTGCCTCGGCCAGCGCTTCGAGCGCGTACTTGCTGGCGGTGTAGGTGCCCATCGTCGGCAGCGAGAAGCGCCCGACGACGCTCGACACGTGCACGACCAGGCCGCTGCGGCGCGCGCGCATGTGCGGCAGCGCCGCGCGGTTCACCCGCAGCGGACCGAAGACGTTGGTCTCGAACAGCTCCTTCACGGCGTCGATGGCGAACGCCTCCTGCACGCCCATCGAGAAGCGGCCGGCGTTGTTGACCACCACGTCGACCGCACCGCCGGTCGCCTGCGCGATCTGCGCGAACGCGGCCTCGACCGACGCGTCGTCGGTGACGTCCATGTCGACCACCCGCACGTTGGCGATCTTCGCCATCGCCTCGGCGTGCGCGCGGTTGCGGTCGTTCGACGCACGCATCGTCGCGAACACGGTGTGCCCGGCGCGGGCGAGAGTCTCGGCGGTCAGGCGGCCGAAACCGCTGTTCGATCCGGTGATGACGACGTTCATGGGCATGTCTCCAGGGGCGGATGGAATTCGGTCGGTACCGGGGTAGGCGCTCGTCCGGTACAGGAATAGATTGGGACACATCGCGGACCGACCATGCGCATGGCAGGCATCGCCGTCATGCCGCCGACCCTGTGGCCGGGCGCATCGCATGGAGGGGCGCGCATGGCGACGTCGGCTTCACGCAGTCGGTGGTGGTGGCTGTCGTGCATGTTCATGCTGTCGACGAGCGTGGCGGCCATGGCCGACGACGCGTTCGGGGTCGCCGACGGCGAGGCCGTGCGGTCGGTCGTGCAGGCGCAGCTCGACGCGTTCGCCGCCGACGATGCCGATCGCGCGTTCGGCTACGCGAGCCCGTCGATCCGCGCGCAGTTCGCCGACGCGTCGCGCTTCATGGACATGGTCCGGCAGGGCTACGCGGCCCTGATCGACGCGACCGACGTGCGCTTCCTGCCGGCCCAGGTCGTCGACGGCGCACCGATGCAGTTGGTCGAGCTCGGCAGCGCCGATGGCGAAGCCTGGGTCGCCGTGTATCGCATGCAGCGCCAGCCCGACGGCCAGTGGCGCATCGACGGCTGCACGCTGCTGCGGGTGCGACGCCAGGACGCGCCCGGCGCCGAGCAGGCGACCTGACCGCGCGTCAGGCGATGCGCACCAGCTGCTTGCCGAAGTTGCGCCCGGCGAGCAGTCCGATGAACGCCTCGGGGGCGGCGTCGAGGCCCTCGGCGATGGTCTCGCGGTACTTCAGCCGGCCGGCGGCCACGTGGCTCACGAGCTCGCCGACGGCCTTCACGTACAGGTCCATGCGGTCGCTGACGATGAAGCCCTGCAGCTTCACGCGGTTGACCAGCAGCGACCGCATCATCGTGACGCCGTAGGGCTCGACGGCGTTGTAGTCCGAGATCAGTCCGCACAGCGCGACGCGCGAGAACGCGTTGAGCAGCCGGAACACCGTGTCCATGGTCACGCCGCCGACGTTCTCGAAGTACGCGTCGATGCCGTCCGGACAGGCGGCCTTCAGGTCGCCGTACAGGTTGCCGGCCTTGTAGTCGACGCAGGCGTCGAAGCCCAGCGTGTCGACGACGAAGCGGCACTTCTCCGGCCCCCCGGCGATGCCCACCGCGCGGCAACCCTGCATCTTCGCGAGCTGTCCCACCACGCCACCGACGGCGCCCGAGGCGGCCGACACGACGACGGTTTCGCCGGCGCGCGGCGCGCAGTGCTCGAGCAGTCCGATCCATGCGGTCGCGCCCGGCATGCCGGCCACGCCCAGGTACGCCTGCGGCGGAATACGCGTCGGGTCGATGCGCGTCAGACCTTCGCCCGTCGACGTCGCGTGGGTCTGCCAGCCGAGACTGCCGACGACCCAGTCGCCGACACGGAAGCGCGGGTGGTTCGACGCGATCACCTCGCTCACGGTCCCCCCGACCATCACGTCGCCGGGCTCGACCGCCTTCGCGTACGACTTGCCCGCCGCCATGCGACCGCGCATGTAGGGGTCGAGGGACAGCCAGTGGTTGCGGGCCAGCAGTTCACCCGGGGCGGGCGGCGCGACGTCCACCTCGACGCGGCGGAAGTGCTTCGGCTCGACGGCGCCGACGGGACGCTCGGCGAGCAGATACTGGACGTTGCGGGACATCGGCGGGCCTCCTGACGGCGCGGGTCGAAGGCACGACGATCGCACGTCCGGCCGCCGGTGGCACGGTCGCGGTGCGGCCGTTGCGATGCCCGCCACGACGCGGCACCTTCACGTCATGGACCTCCTGTCGCTCGTGCTCGTCCCCGGCCTGCTGTGCGATGCCGCGCTGTGGACGCCGCAGCAGCACGCGCTGGCCGACGTCGCGCGCACCACGGTGGCCGACGTCGCGCAGGATGCGTCGATCGACGCGATGGCCGCGCGCCTGCTGCGCGACGCGCCGACCGGTCGCTTCGCGCTTGCCGGCCTGTCGATGGGTGGCTACGTCGCGCTGGCGGTGATGCAGGCCGCGCCCGAGCGCGTCTCGCACCTGGCGCTGCTCGACACCAACGCGCGCGCCGACACCGCCGAGCGTCGCGCCGAGCGCGAGCGCCTGATGGCACTGGCCCGGACCGAGCGCGGCTTCCGGCCGGTCACGCAGTCGCTGCTGCCGATGCTGCTGCACCCGTCGCGGCTTGCCGACGCACCGCTGGTCGACACGATCCAGGCGATGGCCGAGCGCGTCGGACCCGACGCCTACGTCCGGCAGCAGACGGCGATCATGGGGCGGCCGGACCGGCGCGACGCGCTCGCCGCGATCGCCTGCCCGACGCTCGTGCTCTGCGGACGCGACGACACGCTGACGCCGCCGGCGCTGCATGCAGAGATGGCCGACGCGATTCCCGGCGCGGCGTTCGAGCAGATCGACGCGTGCGGCCACATGGCGACCCTCGAGCGCCCGGATGCCGTCTCGGCGGCGCTGCGGCGATGGCTCGGCCGATGAACCGCGTCGGCGTCCTCGCGCGGATCGCGCTCGTGGTGGCGGCGACGGCCACCGGCGCGGCGCGCGCCGACGTGTCGGCCGACGTGCAGCGCGAACTGCTGCAGTGCGCCGCCTGCCACGGCGACGACGGGCGCGCGACCGCGGTCCCCGAGAACGGCCGCATCGCCGGGCAGAACGTCGACTACCTCGTCTACATCCTGAAGCAGTACCGCGCGGGGCGCCTGCAGGGGCTCAACGGCGGCATCATGACCAGCGCGATGCGGCATCTGACCGACGCGCAGATCGTCGAGATCGCCCGCTGGTACGCGACGCTGCCGTGATCCGCGATCCCCTGTCCGAGGCCTCGCCATGGAACCCGAACTTCGCTTCACGCTGAACGGACGCGCGACCGCGCTGCGCATCGCGCCCGACACGCCGCTGTTGTGGGCGCTGCGCGACACGCTGAACCTGACCGGCACCAAGTACGGCTGTGGCAAGGGGCTGTGCGGCTGCTGCACCGTGCACATCGACGGCGAGCCGGCGCGCGCCTGCCTCGTGCCGATGGCCGTGGTCGCCGGGCGCCAGGTGACGACGATCGAGGCGGTCGGGACCGACGCCGTGCATCCGGTGACGCGGGCGTGGATCGCGCTCGACGTACCGCAGTGCGGCTACTGCCAGCCCGGCCAGATCATGATGGCCGCGGCGCTGCTCGCGAAGCGACCGGACCCGACCGACGACGACATCGACGGCGCGATGGCCGGTGTGCTGTGTCGCTGCGGCACCTACCACCGCATCCGGCGCGCGATCCATCTCGCGGCCCGGTATCGCCGCGGCGAGAACCCGGCGGTCTGACGATGCGGCGCGCAGCGATCGGCGGCGTCGTGGCCGCGTGCGTCCTCGCGGCCATCGCCGTGCGTGCGACCGGCGCCGACGATCCGCTCGCCGCGCGCCGCGACTTCGATCGCGGCGATCCCGTGCGCGGGCGCGCCATCTCGGCGTCGTGCGCGTCGTGCCACGACGGCGACGGCCGCACGCGCTACAAGCTCTATCCGCGCATCGCCGGTCAGAACTACATCTACCTGCTCAACGCGATGAAGGAGTTCCGCACCAAGGAGCGCCATCAGGCGTTCGCGTTCCAGATGTGGGACCCGGCGCTCGAGATGACCGAGCAGGACATCCGCGACCTTTGCGCCTACTACGCCGCGCTGCCGTGGTGACGGTCGAGCCGCGGCGGTG
>JALORJ010000174.1 GCA_025459035.1 Burkholderiales bacterium | reverse complement strand
GTGTCCGCGCACGGCGAACACGACCGCCTCGGCACCCTGCGCCGATGGCGCATCCACGGGCTCGAGCCGCACCGCGAACGCGCCGCCGCCCATCGCAAGCGTCTGCATCGCGTCCGTCACCGCCGCCTCGAGCGTGCGGGCGGCGTGCGTGCGCAGTGCGGTCAGCGCCGCGGCCGCGTGCTGCCAGCGTGCGAGCGCGTCGGCCTCGCTGCGGGCCAGCTGCTGCGGATCGCTGGCGGCCTCGAGCGCCGCGATGCGTGCGTCGAGGTCGGCGACATGTGCCTGCAGCGCCTCGGGCGCCACGCGGAAGCGGCGTGCGCCTGCGACCACGGCCTGCAGCCGCGCGTCGACCTCGGCCAGGCGCTCCGGGTCGATCTCCAGCCGCGCGCGGACATGCCGCAGCGCGCGTGCGCCCTCGTCGCACTGGATCTGCGCAGCATCGAGCGCAGCGACGACGTCGCCCAGCGCGCTCTCGTGCGCCACCAGCGAATCGAGCCCGTCGCGCACGCGCGCCAGCCGCGCGACCACCGCGTCGTCGGCCTCGGTCAGCGCATCGACCGCCGCCTCGACGCCGTCGATCAGCGCGGCGGCATGGGCGAGCCGCGCGTGATCGGCCTGCAGATCGGCCCAGGCTTCGGGCGCCAGCGCGAGCGGCTCCAGTTCGTCACGCTGCCAGCGCAGCCGCTCGCGCTCCTCGGCAAACCGGGTCGCGTCGCTCTCGGCCGCGACGCGGGCCGCGTGCGCGTCGCGCCACGCCTGCCAGGCGGTCTCGACATCCGCCGCGGCGACGGCGGCACCGGCGTGGGCATCGAGGATCGCGCGCTGGCCCGCCGGGCGCACCAGCGCCTGATGCTCGTGCTGACCGTGGATCTCGACCAGATGCTCGCCGGCTTCGCGCAACTGCGCGACCGTCGCCGTGCGACCGTTGATCCACGCCCGCGAGCGCCCTTGCGCATCGACGACCCGGCGCAGCACCACGACGCCGTCGTCGACCGGGCAGCCCTGCGCGTCGCACCATGCCTGCAGTGCCGTCAGCCCGGCGGCATCGAAGGTGCCCGCCACTTCCGCCCGCGCAGCGCCTTCGCGGACGATGCCGGCGTCGGCGCGCCCGCCGAGCAGCAGCGCGAGCGCGTCGACGAGGATCGACTTGCCCGCGCCGGTCTCGCCCGTGAACGTCGAGAAGCCGTGCGGAACCTCGAGCGACAGCCGGTCGACGAGCACGAAGTCGGCGATGTCTAGCGTCAGCAGCATCGGGGCGACGGCCGGGTGGGCGGGGGACTCCGGGGACGCGCGTCAGCGCCCCGGGCGTTCGCTCCAGCGCAGCTTCTCGCGAAGCATGTGGAAGTAGTCGTGGTCGGACGGGTGCAGCAGGCGCACGCCGTGCGCGCAACGCCGCACGACGATGCGGTCGCCTTCCTGCAGCTCGAGGTGCGAATGGCTGTCGAAGTGGGCGCGCGCGTCGCGGGCGTCGATGATCTCGATCTCGATCATCGAGTCGCCCGACACGACCAGCGGGCGGATCGACAGCGTCTGCGGACACACCGGCACCAGCGTGAGCAACGACAGCGACGGATGCAGGATCGGGCCGCCCGCCGACAGCGCGTAGGCGGTCGATCCTGTCGGCGTCGAGACGATCAGCCCGTCGGCCCGCAGCGCGCACACGAACTGGTGGTCGATGCGCACCTGCACCTCGATCAGGCTGCCGACCGCGCCCTTGCTGACCACGATGTCGTTGAACGCCGAGGTCTGCAGCACCGGCCGCTCGTCGCGCCGGACCTCGGCTTCGACCAGCATGCGCCGCTCGACGATGTGACGGCCGTCGATCATCGCGCCCACCGTCTCGAACATCGTGTCGATCGACACGTCGGTCAGGAAGCCGAGGCGGCCGACGTTGACGCCGGCCAGCGCGACGTCGAACGGCGCCAGGGTGCGGGCGATGTTGAGCATCGTGCCGTCGCCGCCGAGCACGATCGCGAGGTCCGCCTCGCGCCCGATGTCGTCCAGCGACAGGACCCGCAGCGGCAGGTCGGTCGCGTGCGACGCGGTGAGGGTGTCGACGACCACCTCGAGACCGCGCCCGGCGAGCCAGTCGGCCAGCGCCAGCAGGGACGGCAGGATCTCCGGGCTCTTGTACTTGCCGATCAGGGCGACGACGCGGAACCGTGTTTGCATGGCGCGGTCGTTGTAGCACACGCCCTCGCGCCGGCGCCGGCCCCGCCCGCCATGGTGCGCCGCTTCAACGATGCCCGACGCTGTGCTATGTCTCGTCCCATGCTGAACGACCGCGCGCGCATCCTCCTCAAGACCCTGGTGGAGCGCTACATCGACGACGGCCAGCCCGTCGGCTCGCGGGCGCTGTCGAAGTACTCCGGCCTCGACCTGTCGCCGGCCAGCATCCGCAACATCATGGCCGACCTCGAGGAGATGGGCTTCATCGCGAGTCCGCACACCTCCGCCGGGCGGGTGCCCACGCCCCGCGGCTACCGCTTCTTCGTCGACACGCTGCTCACGGTGCGCCCGCTGGCGGACGGCCAGATCCATCAGCTGCAGGGGCAGCTGCAGCCCGACACCACGCAGCGCCTGGTGAGCTCCGCCTCCAACCTGCTGTCGGAGCTCACGCAGTTCGCGGGGGTCGTGATGACCCCGCGCCGGCGCACGCCGGCCTTCCGCCACGTCGAGTTCCTGCGCCTGTCCGACCAGCGCGTGCTGCTGATCATCGTCACGCCCGACGGTGACGTGCAGAACCGCATCCTCGTCACCGACCGGCCGTACTCCGCAAGCCAGCTCACCGAAGCCGGCAACTTCCTCAATCACCACTACGCCGGGCTCGACTTCGCCGAGATCCGCACGCGCCTGCAGGCCGAACTGCGCCAGCTGCGCGAGGACATGACCCGGCTGATGACCGCGGCGGTGGACGCCGGCACCGAGGCAGCACACGACAGCGCCGAGGACTGGGTCATCTCCGGCGAGCGCCGCCTGCTCGACGTCGCCGACCTGTCGTCGAACATGGACAACCTGCGGCGCCTGTTCGCGCTGTTCGAGCAGAAGACCACGTTCATGCAGCTGCTCGACCTGTCCAGCCGCGCGCAGGGTGTGCAGATCTTCATCGGCGGCGAGTCCGACCTCGTGCCGCTCGACGAGTGCAGCGTCGTCACGGCGCCGTACGAGGTCGACGGTCAGGTCGTGGGTACCGTCGGCGTCATCGGCCCGACGCGCATGGCCTACGAGCGCGTCATCCCCATCGTCGACATCACGGCGCGGCTGCTGTCCAGCGCGCTGTCGCACTCCGCCGAGCAGCCCGCGCTGCGCGCGTCCTGAGGCGCGCGGCCGTGTTCGCCCCCGAACCGCCGTACCGGCACGGCGATCTGGCGCGCGTCGGCGTGCTGCTCGTCAACCTCGGCACGCCCGACGCGCCGGACGCGCCGGCACTGCGTCGCTACCTGCGCCAGTTCCTCTGGGATCCCCGGGTCGTCGAGATCCCGCGACCGATCTGGTGGGCCATCCTCCACGGCGTGATCCTGCGGGTGCGCCCGAAGAAGTCGGCAGCCAAGTACGCGACCGTCTGGACGCCCGAAGGCTCGCCGCTGCGGGTGCACACCGAGCGTCAGGCCGACGGTCTGGCGCGCCAGCTGTCCGCGCGCTTCGCGTCGCCGACCACCGTGCGCCACGCCATGCGCTACGGCCAGCCGTCGATCGCGGACGGGCTCGCCGCGCTGCGCGCCGACGGGTGCGACCGCATCCTCGTGGTGCCGCTCTATCCGCAGTACGCGGCCAGCACGACGGGCAGCACGTACGACGCCGTCTTCGACGCGATCAAGGGCATGCGCCATGTGCCGGAGCTGCGGCTGGTGAAGCACTTCCACGATCACCCCGGCTACATCGCGGCGCTGGCGCGCCAGGTGCGCGCGTACTGGACCGAGCACGGCCGCACGCAGAAGCTGGTGATGAGCTTCCACGGCGTGCCCCGCTTCCACCTCGATCGCGGCGACCCGTACCACTGCGAGTGCCGCAAGACCGGGCGCCTGCTGGGCGAGGCGCTCGGCCTCGCGCCCAACGAGTGGATGCTCACGTTCCAGTCCCGCTTCGGTCGCGCCAAGTGGCTCGAGCCCTACACGCAGGAGACGCTCGAGCGCCTCCCCGAACAGGGTGTGAAGGCCGTCGACGTGGTCTGTCCGGGGTTCGTGTCGGACTGCCTCGAGACCCTCGAGGAGATCGGCGAGGAGAACCGCGAGGCCTTTCTCGAGGCCGGCGGCGAGCGCTTCCGCTATATCCCGTGCCTCAACGAGTCCGACGCCTGGCTGCAGGCACTCGCGGACATCGCCGCTGCACACCTGCACGGCTGGGTCGATCCGGCGTGGGACGCGGCACAGGCGGCGCACGAGGGCGCGCAGCAGAGACAACGCGCGATGGCGCTCGGCGCGTCGGCCTGAGTCAGACGCGCCCGGCGCGTCCCCGGGCGCCGCCGTCGGGCGGACCGCGCGCGGCCTGCGCGTGGGGTCAGCCGGCGTGGGTGAGCATCGCGTGCAGCAGGACGTTCGCGCCAGCTTCGAGATGCGCGGGTTCGGCATTCTCGATCTCGTTGTGCGAGATGCCGCCCTCGCACGGCACGAAGATCATCGCGGTCGGCGCGACGCGCGCGAGGTAGACCGCGTCGTGGCCTGCCCCGCTCACGATGTCGAACGGTACGTGGCCGAGACGCGCGGCGGCGCGCCGGACCGTCGCGACGCAATCCGCGTCGAAGACGGTCGGGGCGAAGGCCGTGACCGGCTGCACGGCGACCTGCACCCGCGTGCGGGCGGCAGTCGCATCGGCCGCTGCGCGCAAGGCAGTCTCCATCGCATCGAGGGCCTGCGCGTCGGCGTGCCTCAGGTCGACCGACAGCCGGACCTCGCCGGGCACCACGTTGCGCGAGTTGGGTGCCACGCGCGCGAACCCGACCGTGCCGCGTCCGTGGGGGGCGTGGTCGAGCGCGATCGCGTGCACCGCCTCGGTGATGCGAGCGGCCCCCAGCATCGCGTCGCGACGCAGCGCCATCGGCGTCGGGCCGGCGTGGGCGTCCTGGCCGGTGACGACGACGTCGTACCAGCGCAGTCCCATCACGCCGCCGACCACGCCGATCACGTGTCCGGTGTCCTCGAGCACGGGCCCCTGCTCGATGTGGACCTCGAAGAAGGCCCCGACCGGCCGGCCGCCGACCGGCTCCGGGCCCGCATAGCCGATGCGCGCCAGTTCGGCGCCGACGCTCGCGCCGTCCTGGTCGGTGCACGCGAGCGTCGCGTCGAGATCGAAGACGCCGGCGAACACGCCCGATCCCATCATGACCGGCTGGAAGCGGGTGCCTTCCTCGTTGGTCCAGATCGCGAGTTCGAGGGGCGCCGTCGTCGTGATGCCGTGGTCGGACAGCGTGCGCATGACTTCCAGCGCGGCCAGCACACCGTAGTTGCCGTCGAAGCGCCCGCCCGACGGCTGCGTGTCGATGTGGCTGCCGGACATCACCGGCGCGCGACGCGGGTCGGATCCGGCGCGGCGCGCGAAGACGTTGCCGATGCGGTCGACGCGCACCTCGAGCCCGGCCTCCCGGCACCAGCCGACGACGAGGTCACGGCCGGCGCGGTCGGCATCGGTGAGTGCCAGGCGGCGCACGCCGCCCTTCGGCGTGGCGCCGACCCGGGCCAGCGCCATGAGCGCATCCCAGAGCCGCGCGCCGTTCACGCGCAGCGCGGTGTCGGTATCGGTATCGGACGTCATCGAACGCTCCCTGGAATCGAGCGCTTGTCGCGCGCCGCGATTGTGGACGCCACGATCTCCGTCGGCGGAGGTGATCGGGTGACGGTCGCGACAAGACCACAGGCGGCACCCGGACCGCGCACAAGGGGTCGGCGCCGCATCGGCGCGGCCTCGATCGCCCGGCGGGCCATCTGCCGCGCCGGCGCGCGGGGACGGCGCGAAACGGCACCCGTTGCGCGCAATGCGTCACCCCCAACCGTTGCGTTGCACGCGCACGACGCGGCCCGGCAGCGTTGTTCGAACTCCGGTCGCCATGACCCG
>JALORJ010000173.1 GCA_025459035.1 Burkholderiales bacterium | reverse complement strand
CGGGCGCGGACCGCATCGCGGTCGACGCGACGCCGATCGTGTTCGACGACCTCGACCTCGGACCGGTCGCGCAGGACCTGTCGCAGGCCGTCGGCGACTTCGTGCTGCGTCGCGCCGACGGCGTGTTCGCCTATCACCTCGCGTGTGTCGTCGACGACGCCGAGGCCGGTTTCACCGACGTCGTGCGCGGTGCCGATCTCGCGGCGTCGACGCCACGCCAGATCGCGCTGCAGCGCCTGCTGCGGCTGCCGACGCCGCGCTATCGCCACCTGCCGGTCGTGCTCGATGCCGACGGCGCGAAGCTGTCGAAGCAGACCCGCGCTGCACCGGTCGATCTGCGCGCGCCCGCGGCGACACTCGTGCGCGCGCTGACGTTTCTCGGGGTCGGCCCGGACGCGCCGATCGCGGCCGACACGCCGCCGACGCACGTGCTGGCCGATGCCGTCCCGCGCTGGCGACATCGCGTGGCGCCGCACGCCGCGGCGTGACCCGCGCCGCGGAGGCGACCCCGGTCGCGTCGGCGCCGCGTCGTCAGCGGGCGCCGCCCGCGACCGCCCACGCGATGCCGGCGACCGCGCACACGCCGATCACCTCGATCGTGCTGCGTCGCGCACGGGTGAGCGCCAGCGTCGCGACGATGGCGAGCACGAACGCGAACGTGTCGAACGCGCCGGCGAGGCCCTGCGGCCACAGCGTGTGCCACGCGAAGAACCCGGCGAGATTCGCGATCACGCCGACCACCGCCGCGGTGATCGCCGCCAGCGGGCCGGCCAGTGCACGCGTGTCGCGCGTGCCTTCGACGAACGGCCCGCCGCCGAGCACGAAGACGAACGACGGCAGGAAGGTGAACCACGTCACCAGCAGCGCCGCGACGATCCCCGCGGCTGCCGTGCGATCGGCGCCGAACGGCGCCGTGGTCCAGCCGCCGACGAACGCGACGAAGGCCACGACCATGATCAGCGGTCCCGGCGTCGTCTCGCCGAGCGCCAGCCCGTCGACCATCTGCGACGGCGCGAGCCAGCGCTGCTCGACCACCGCGCCCTGCCACACGTACGGCAGCACCGCGTAGGCGCCACCGAAGGTCACCAGTGCCGCCTGCGTGAAGAACAGCGCCATGCGCGTGAACGGATGCGCCGGCCCGCACAGCGTCCACAGCAGCGCCATCGGCAACGCCCACAGCAGCGCGCCGGTGGCGAGCACACGCGCGAGCCGACGGCGCGAGAAGCGCGCGTGCGGCGGCGGCGGGGTGTCGTCGTCGACGACCGCCGGCAGCCGGGCCGGTGCGGCGGCGGTCGACGTCGCAGGCGTCGGCGCGAACACGTGCGGCGCGACGCGCGCACCGATCGCGCCGAGCGCTGCCGCCGCGACGACGAGCCACGGGAACGGCACGTGCAGACCCGCCAGCGCGATCAGCGCCGCGACCGCGATCGCGAGCTTCGCCGGGTGCCGCAGCGTGCGCCGGCCGATGCGCCACAGCGCCTGCAGCACGATGGCGGTGACGGCCGGCTTGATGCCGTGGAACGCAGCCGCGACCCACGGCGTGCTCCCCCACGCGAGATACGCCCACGACAGCGCGATCAGCAGCACGAGCGACGGTGCGACGAACAGCACGCCGGCCGCGATGCCCCCGCGCGTGCGGTGCATCAGCCAGCCGAGATAGGTCGCGAGCTGCTGCGCCTCGGGCCCCGGCAGCACCATGCACCAGTCGAGCGCATGCAGGAAGCGGCGCTCCGAGATCCAGCGCCGGCGCTCGACCAGCTCGGTGTGCATCGTCGCGATCTGGCCTGCCGGGCCGCCGAAGCTCACGCAGCCGAGCCACGCCCAGAAGCGCAACGCGGTGCCGAACGGGATCGCGGGTGGGGCGGACCCGGCCGTCGCGGCGCCGGCGGCGTCGGGGGTCGGGGCGGAAGCGGTGGGCGGCGTCATCGCGCGCCGCAGCCTACCCGTGCAGATGACACTCCACGACGTGCGCGACGCCGGCGTCGCCGCGTGCGACGCTGACCGGGCGCGGGGCCTCGGTACGACACCGGTCGGTGGCGTGCGGGCAGCGCGGATGGAAGCGGCAGCCGTCGGGCATGCGGTCGGGCGCGGGCAGTTCACCTGACAGCGCCGGACCGGCGGCGCGCGCGCGCGTCGGATCGGGCTCGGGGATCGCGGCGAGCAGCGCCTGCGTGTACGGGTGCAGCGGCCGCGCGAACACGTCCTCGGCGCGACCGGTCTCGACGATGCGGCCGAGGTACATCACAGCCACGACGTCGCTCACGTACTTCACGACCGCGAGGTTGTGCGAGATGAACACGTAGGTCAGGCCGCGGCTGCGCTTCAGGTCGCCCAGCAGGTTCAGGATCTGCGACTGGATCGACACGTCGAGCGCCGACACCGGCTCGTCGGCGACGATCAGCTCCGGCGACAGCGCGAGTGCGCGGGCGATGCAGATGCGCTGCCGCTGGCCGCCGGAGAACTCGTGCGGGAAGCGCTGCGCCGCGTCGGCGGGCAGCCCGACGGTGGTCAGCAGTTCGGCGACCGCCGCGCGGCGCTCGGCCGGTGTGCCGATGCCGTGGATGACCAGCGGCTCCTCGAGCAGCGCGCCGATGCGAAGCCGCGGATCGAGCGACGCGAGCGGATCCTGGAAGACCATCTGCATGTGGCGCCGCATCTGCCGCAGCGGCTCCGCCGGCAGCAGCGTGACCTCGCGCCCCATGAAGCGCACGCTGCCTTCGGTCGGCTCGATCAGCCGCAGCAGCAGCCGCCCGAGCGTCGACTTGCCACAGCCGCTCTCGCCGACGATGCCGAGCGTGTCGCCGCGCGCCAGCGTGAACGACACGCCGTCGACGGCGCGCAGCACCGTGCGGGTGCCCTTCAGCGTGAAGCGCTTGGCGAGATCGGTGACCTCGAGCAGCGGCGCGGCGCGGGTCGGCGCGGAGCTCGTCATGCCGTCCCCGCGGTGGCGGCGGTGGCGGCGGTCGACGCGACGGCAGCATCCCCGTCCCGGGGAAACCAGCAGGCGAAGCGATGCGCCGCGTCGTCGGCATCGGCTTCGAGCACCGGTGCATCGCTGCGGCAGCGCGCCTGCACACGCCCGCAGCGGTCCGCGAACGCGCAGCCCGCCGGTCGCCGACCCGGCGGCGGCACGGTGCCCTCGATCACCGGCAGGCGCGCGGCCTTGTCGGTGGTCAGGCGGGGGATCGAAGCCATCAGGCCCTGCGTGTACGGATGACGCGGCCGCGCGAACAGCGTGCGCACCGGAGCCTCCTCGACGATGCGCCCGGCGTACATCACGGCCACGCGATCGCAGAACTCGGCGACGACGCCCAGGTCGTGCGTGATCATCACGATGCCCATGCCGAGCTCGTCGCGCAGGCTGCGTAGCAGGTCGAGGATCTGCGCCTGCAGCGTCACGTCCAGGGCGGTGGTGGGCTCGTCGGCGATCAGCAGCTGCGGGCGGCAGATCAGCGCCATCGCGATCAGCACGCGCTGGCGCAGGCCGCCCGACAGCTCGTGCGGGTACTGCGCGAGCCGGCGCTCGGGTGCGTTGATGCCGACGCGCTCGAGCATCGCGAGCACGCGCCGCTCGATGTCGGGCGGCGACAGCGTCGGTTCGTGCAGCGCGAGCGCCTCGCGCAGCTGCCAACCGATGGTGAAGGTCGGGTTCAGGCTCGTCATCGGGTCCTGGAACACGACCCCGATGCGCCGACCCCAGAGGTCACGCAGCGCCGCGGGCGTCAGGCGCCCGACGTCGGTGTCGCCCAGCCGGACCGTGCCGGCCTCGATGTGCGCGGGCGGCGACGGCAGCAGCCGGATCGATGCCATCACCGTCACGGTCTTGCCGCAGCCGGACTCGCCGACCAGCCCCAGCGTCTCGCCGGCGGCGACGCCGAAGCTCACTCCGTCGACGACGCGCGTGCGTGCGCCCTTCGCCGGGCCGAACGCGACCGCGAGCCCGTCGACCGCGAACAGCGTCACCGGGCGCGCAGGCGGGTCACTCGAAGACCACGCGCGGGAAGTAGACCGACACCATCCAGTTCGGCTGGTCGACGATCTCGGTGATGCGCAGATCGGCGCAGACGCTGCACAGGATGTACGCGTCGACCGGATCGAGCCCGCGCGTGCGGGCGAGGAAGTCGACCATCTGCCGCAGCGCGTCGCGCGCGCCGGTCATCAGGTCGGGACCGACGCCGGTGGTGACCTCGTAGCCCTTGGCGTCGAGGTGCCGCGTGACCGGTCCCGGCGTGGTGAAGCGCGGGAACTCGAGCGGCTGCTGCTTGATCAGCTCGAGCTTCGCGGCGACCTTGATCGGGCTCTCGATCGCGGTGCCGCAGACCTCGCCATCCCCCTGCGCGGCATGCGTGTCGCCGAGCGAGAAGAGCGCGCCCTTGACCTCGACCGGCAGGTACAGCGTCGCGCCGGTCGACAGATCGCGGATGTCGATGTTGCCGCCGACCCGGCGCGGCGGAACGATGCTGTGCAGGCCCGGCGCCGCGAGCGCACAGCCCATGCATCCGGCGTGCGGCTTGAGCGGCACCTTCGCGTGCGGACCGAACGCCGCCGGCACGCTGCCGGAGGTGTCGTAGTGCCAGTGGCGCAGCGCCGGTTGCGTGAACTGGTCCGCGAGCAGCCCGAAGCCCGGGATGTTCGCGGTCCAGCCCCAGCCCGACGGCATGAAGTCGAGCAGCGTGACCTTGAGGATGTCGCCGGGCTCGGCGCCATCGACGTAGACCGGCCCGGTCGTCGGGTTGACGCGGCCGAAGTCCATCGTCGAGACATCGGCCGCCGTCGACTGCGGGTTGAACTGCCCGTCGGACGCGTCCATCACGTCGAACTCGATGCTGTCGCCCGGGGCGATGGTCAGCACCGGCGCGAAGTCGTGGTTCCAGCCCCGATGACGGTGCTGATGGTGGATCGTGTGCGTCGCGTGGACGTGTCCGGGGACGTTCATCGTCGACTCCTCACGCGCCGTCGCGCAGGTAGACGTTGTCGTAGTTGATCGGGATGCGCACCGGATCGACGAACAACGCATCGGCCCCGCCGACCCGCTTGCTCTTGATCGTGAAGCGCTGTTCGTTGAACACCGGCACCCACGGCGCGTCCTTCATGATGTCGACGAAGATGCCGCGCCACGCTTCGGCGCGCTCCTTCGCCTTGGCCGGGTCGAACATCGCGTCGGCCTTCGCGGCCCGGTCGTCGAGTTCCTTGTTGCAGTACCACGACCAGTTCCAGCCGCCGCTCACGGCACCGGCGCAGCCGAGGATCGGGCCGTAGAAGTTGGAGGGGTCCGGGAAGTCCGCGATCCACGCCATGCCGCCCGACCAGATCATCGGTGCGGTCTTCGGCTTGCCGCCGGCCGCGATCACGTTGGCCTGCGCGAGGTTCTTCAGCTTGACCTTGATGCCGACCTTCGAGAGGTCTTCCTGGATCGCCTGCGCGATGCGCGGGTTCGGGTCGACGTTGTAGACGTACAGCGTGGTCTCGAAGCCCTTCTCGAGGCCGGCTGCCGCGAGCAGTTCCTTCGCCTTCGCCGGGTCGTACGCGTAGCCGGTGTACGACTTGTCGTAGCCGGGCATCGTCGGCGGCAGCGGCTGGTTGGCCGGCACCGCACGGTTGTTGATGATCTTGACGATGCGCGCCTTGTCGATGGCCATGTTCACGGCCTGCCTCACCTCGACCTTGTCGAACGGCTTCATCTGCACGTTGAGCGTGATGTAGCCGGTCTGCAGCTGGCCGCCCTCGATGATCAGATCCTTGTACTTCGGGTCGTTGCGGATCTGCAGGAACTTGGCCGGCGGAATGCCGTCGCCGGCGAAGTCGGCCTCGCCCTTCTCGAGCTTCAGGATCGCCGTCATCGGCTCGAGCCCGACCTGGAAGGTGATCTGGTCGAGGTACGGGATGCCCTTCAGGAAGTAGTCCGGGTTGCGCTTGAAGACCAGCTGCTGCCCGAGCTTCCACTCGGCCAGGTGGTACGCGCCGCTGCCGACCGGCTTCTTGCCGAAATCCTTGCCCACGGCCTCCTTGGGCACGACCGACGCGAAGTTGAGCGCGATCACGTGCAGGAAGGTGGCGTTCGGCGCGTCGAGCGTGAACTTGACCGTGTAG
>JALORJ010000172.1 GCA_025459035.1 Burkholderiales bacterium | reverse complement strand
CTGGTGCTCGCGTACCAGTTGTGGATCTTCCTGCACGTGGTCTGGTGGGTGTGGTTCGACCCGTCGACCTCGGCGTTCATGGAAGACCAGCGCGAAGTGCTGCAGCAGAAGGACCCGCTGGTCGAGCTGCAGCACGAGTGGGTGCCGTGGGCGCGCATCTCGATCCACCTGAAGCGCGCGGTGGTGGCGTCCGAGGACGCGAAGTTCGTCGACCACGAGGGCTTCGACTGGGAAGCGCTGCAGAAGGCGTGGGAGAAGAACCTGAAGAAGGGTCGTGTGGTCGCCGGCGGGTCGACCATCAGCCAGCAGCTCGCGAAGAACCTCTTCCTGTCGAGTCGGCGCACGCCGTGGCGCAAGGCGCAGGAGGCGGTGATCACCGTGATGCTCGAGACGGTGATGACCAAGCGCCGCATCTTCGAGATCTACCTGAACGTCATCGAGTGGGGCAACGGCGTCTTCGGCGCCGAGGCCGCGGCGCGTCACTACTACCGCACGAGCGCTGCGCAGCTCGGCCCGCAGCAGGCCGCGAAGCTCGCCGCGATGGTGCCGCTGCCGCGCTACTACGACCGCAACCGCAGCGCGCCGTGGCTGCTGCGCAAGGCCGCGATCATCGAGGCGCGCATGGCCTCGGCCGAGGTGCCCTGACCCCGGGTCCGCGCGGCGCGCGACGCCGGGGCCGGCGGGTATCCTCGCCGCGCTCCCGTCCACCGGCCCTCGCATGTACGTCCATCCGCAGTTCGACCCGATCGCGCTGAAGGCCGGTCCGGTGGCCGTGCGCTGGTACGGGCTGATGTATCTCTCCGGGTTCGTGGCCGGCATGCTGCTCGGCCGTCTGCGGGCACGGCGCCGGCCGGACCTCGGCTGGAGCGACCGCCAGGTCGACGACCTGCTGTTCTTCGTGGTGCTGGGCGTGGTGCTGGGCGGACGCGCGGGCTACGTGCTGTTCTACAAGCTCGCCGACTACATCGATCAGCCGCTGCACATCTTCGCGGTGTGGGAAGGCGGCATGAGCTTCCACGGCGGGTTCCTCGGTGTGCTGGTCGCGATGACCTGGTACGCATGGAAGCAGCAGCGGCGCTGGCTCGCGGTGACCGACTTCATCGCGCCGCTGGTGCCGCCGGGGCTGGGCTTCGGTCGGCTGGGCAACTACATCAACGCCGAACTGTGGGGGCGGCCCACCGATGTCGCCTGGGCCGTGGTGTTCCCGAACGTCGACGATCTGCCCCGACATCCGTCGCAGCTCTACGAGTGCGCGCTCGAAGGCGCCGTGCTGTTCGCGCTGCTGTGGTGGTTCTCCGGGCGTCCGCGCCCGGTCGGCGCGGTCTCGGCGCTGTTCCTGATCGGCTACGGCACGCTGCGCTTCGCCGTCGAGTTCACCCGCGAGCCCGACAGCTTCCTCGGCCCGCTGGCCGGCGGGCTCAGCATGGGCCAGTGGCTGTCGGCGCCGATGGTCGTGGCGGGCATCGCGATGCTGCTGTGGGCGTACCGGCAGCGCGAGCCGATGCGCGTCACCCGGCCCTGACGCGGCGCGTCGACCGGGTGACGCGGATCGCCAGATTCCGGTTGTCCGCCGCGCCGGGCTGCGGCTAGACTCCGCCGCTCTCCGGGGGGACCCGGACGACCGTGGGGCGGTAGCTCAGCTGGGAGAGCGTCGCGTTCGCAATGCGAAGGTCGGGAGTTCGATCCTCCTCCGCTCCACCATCCTCCTGCCCGCTGCGGGGGCCGCCCGGCGGGTTTCTTGCAGATCGATCGGGTTTCGCCTCGATGCCTCGGGGCCGCTGCACCGGTCAGTGTCGGCCGCCGCAGCCGAAAACGACCCGATGAATCGACTTGTCCGATCTGCGCCGGCGCGCGTGCGCACCGACGCCCCTCGCACCGCGTCGCGCCGGCCTGCCGGGGTCGCTCGCGCGCCCGCGCGAACCGGCACCCGATGAGCCCGTCGGCCGCCATCCACACGCCCCGACCGCCGCGGTCGGTGCCCGCGTGGACCTGGCCGGTCACCGTGGTGCTCGCAGGTGTTCTCGTCACGGCAGGCGCGGTCGAGTGGGCGCGTGCGCGGGTGCATGCCGACCTCGAGGCCCATTTTCACCGGCTCGTCGACCGGCTCGAGGCCGAAGTGCTGCGGCGCCTGCGCCAACCCGTCTACGGAATGATGGGTGCCCGCGGGATGCTGTCGGCCTATCCGGATGTCGGCCGCGAGCAGTTCGCGGCCTACGTCGCCTCGCGCGATCTGCCGCGAGAGTTTCCCGGCATCCTGGGGTTCGGCTGGATCGAACGGGTCCCGCTCGGCGAGTCGGACCGCTGGCTTGCCTCGGTCCGCCGCGACGGTGCGCCGGACTTCACGGTGCGTCCACCACCAAGGTTCGGCACCGGATACGTGATCCGCTACGTCGAACCCGCGGGCGCGAATGCGCTGGCGCTGGGCTTCGACGCCGGGTCCGAGCCGGTCCGGCGCCGCGCGATCGAGGCCGCGATCGATTCCGGGCGCGCGACGCTGTCCGGCCCCGTCGTCCTCAAGCAGGACCCGGCCGGCGGGGTCGGTGCCCTGCTGCTGCTGCCCGTGTACCGGTCGGGCACCGAGCCGACGACCGTCGAGGCGCGTCGCCGCGCGCTGCGCGGGCTGCTGTACGCGCCGTTCGTGCTGCGCGAGCTGCTTCACGGCGCCGTCGAGGCGGCCGACGGCCGCCTCGACTTCGAACTGCTCGACGGAACCGGCGAACGCGACGACGCGCTGCTGTTCGACGACGACGGACATCTGGCCCGACGCGCCGGCGCCGATTCCACGCACGCCGGACGCCAGTTCCACCTCGCCCGCCTGCTGCACGTCGGCGAGCGCACCCTCACCCTGCAAGCCAGCACGACCGACGCCTTCGATGCCGCGTACGACCAGTCGCTGCCGCGGATCGTGCTGGTCGCCGGCTTGCTGCTCTCGGCTGCCGCCGCGTTCGTCGTGTGGCTGCCGATGCGCGCCAAGCTGCGCGCCGAGGCGCGTGCCGAGCGCCTCGGTGCCGAGGTGGAGCGCCTCGCGATGGTGGCGCGCCACACGTCGAACGCGGTCCTCATCACCGATCGCGACCGACGGATCACCTGGGTCAACGACGCGTTCACCCGCGTCACCGGCTGGGGCGCCGCCGACGCCGTCGGGCGCACGCCTTCGGAACTGTTGGCGGCGCCCGGCGCGGATCCCGCGCCGTTGCATGCGCTCGAGGCCGCCGCCGCCGACCAGCGCAGCCTGCGCACCGTGATCGAGGGTCGACGCCGTGACGGCTCCTGCCTCTGGTCCGACGTGGAGCTACAGCCGCTCGTCGACGCGGACGGCCGCGTGACCGGTTTCATGCAGATCGAGAGCGACGTCACGGCCGCACACGAGGCGGCGCAGACCCTCGCGCTCGAACGCACGCGGCTCGCGACACTGTTCGGCGCGACCAGCGCCGGCCTGGGCGAATGGGACATCGCGACCGACGTCATCACGATCAACGAGCGCTTCGCGCGGATGCTGGGCCATGCGCCCGACGCGCTCGCGGACCTGACGATGACGCGCCTGGGCGAGCTCACGCACCCGGACGACGTGCCGATCGTGACCGCGGCGCTGCGCGAACATCTCTCGGGCCGCCAGCCGACCTACACCGCCGAGTTCCGTCTGCGCCACGCCGACGGCCGCTGGCTGTGGGTCATCGGCTACGGCGGTGTCGTGGCGCGCGATCCGGACGGGCGGCCGCGCATCCTTGCCGCGGCGCATCTCGACATCACCGCGCGCAAAGCGGTCGAGCGACGCTGGCAGCTGCGCGCCGAACTGTCGGGCGACTGGTTCTGGGAGACCGACGCCAACCACGCCTTCGTCGCGGTCACGCGCATGGCCGAGCGCGGCGACTGGCCGACCCCGGACCATCTGATCGGACTGCGCCGCGATCAGGTCGACTGGTTCGATCCCCCCGAGGGTGGCTGGGACGCCTTCCATGCACGGCTCGACCGGCACGAGCCGGTGAGCCGGGTGCTCTACCTCACGCACCCGGAAACGGCTGGCGCGCCGACGGCGGTCGGCTCGCGCTGGCTCGAACTCGACGGACGCGCGTGCTTCGATGACGACGTGCGCTTCGTCGGCTACCAGGGGGTCGCGCGCGACGTGACCGATCGTCAGGTGGCGACGATCCGACTGACCGAGAGCCTGGCGCTGGTCGATGCACTGTTCGACGCGCTGCCGATCCCCGTGCTGCTGAAGGGCATCGACGGACGCTTCGAGCGGGTCAATCGCGCTTGCGCCACGATGTACGGGCGTACCG
This sequence comes from Burkholderiales bacterium, assembly GCA_025459035.1. Lineage (GTDB taxonomy): Bacteria > Pseudomonadota > Gammaproteobacteria > Burkholderiales. The sequence continues at coordinate 1,828 of JALORJ010000172.1, read as the reverse complement.
TCGAACAGCTGATCGGTGCGCGCATCGAGGACATCGTCGACGCCGAGTCGGCGGCGCAGCATGTCGCGGTCGACGCCGAGCTGCTGCGCGAACCCGGTCAGCGCGAGTACGAGGTCCGCCAGCGACTGGTCGACGGACGCGTCGTCGACATGCTGCTGCGCAAGGCGACGCTGGTCGGCGCCGACGGATCGATCCTGGGCATCGTCTCGACGGCCGTCGACATCTCGGTCCAGCGCGACGCCGTGCGCGCGACCGTCGATGCGAAGGAGGCCGCCGAAGCCGCCAACCGCGCGAAGAGCGCGTTCCTGGCGACGATGAGCCACGAGATCCGCACGCCGATGAACGGTGTGCTCGGCATGACCGAGCTGCTGTCGCACACGCGGGTCGACGTCGAGCAGGCGCAGACCATCCGCACCATCCACGAATCGGCGCAATCGCTGCTGCGCATCCTCGACGACGTGCTCGACTTCTCGAAGATCGAGGCCGGACGTCTCGAACTCGAGCGTCGCGCCGTCGAGCTGGTGCCGCTGGTCGAGAGCGTCTGCGACACCTTCGGACCGGTCACCGAGGCGCGCAACGTCACCCTGTGGATCTGCTTCGACCCCGGCGTTCCGGGGGCGGTGGTCGGCGACGCGGTGCGGCTGCGCCAGATCCTGAACAACCTGATCGGCAACGCGATCAAGTTCAGCGGCGGGCGTCGTGGCCGTTCGGGCCGGGTCGAGGTGCGCGTCGCCGTCGAGGGCGACCGGCTGCGGCTGGCGGTCGTCGACGACGGCATCGGCATGGATGCCGACACGCGCGAGCGGCTGTTCACGCCGTTCACGCAAGGCGAGATCTCGACCACACGGCGCTTCGGGGGCACCGGGCTGGGGCTCGCGATCAGCCGCCGCCTGATCGAGCTGATGGGCGGCACGATCGATGTGGTCAGTGCGCCCGGCCACGGGTCCGCTTTCACCGTGCGCCTTCCGCTGGTGGTCGCCGAGGAGCAGCCCCCCGCCGCACCTGCGCCTGATCTGACCGGGGTCGACTGCGTCGTGGTGCCCGACCGGGGGCTGCCGGCCGACGACATGGTCGGCTGGCTGCACGGGTACGGCGCCAACGTACGTCTGGCCGCGGGCGGTGTGCTCGAGCGCGCCGATGCGGCTGCGCTGACCGGAACCGTCGTCGTGGTGCGCGCGCTCGACGGGCCACGCCTCGTCGCCGAGCTCGCGACCGACGACGTGCGTGAACTGCTGATCGGCGGCGACCACCGCGGCCCGGCGCGGCTCGTGTCGCCTTCGGCCGCATTGCTCGGGACACAGCGCTGCCGGCGGTTCGTCGACGCGGTGGCGATGGTCGCGGGCCGCGCCTCCCCGGAGGTGGTGGCCGAAGAGCGTCAGGCGTCCGCGCCGGAAGTGGTGCGCGCACCGACGACCGCGGAAGCGCGCGCGCAGGGCCGGCTGGTGCTCATCGCCGAGGACGACGCGACCAACCGCACGGTCGTGCTGCGCCAGCTCGCGCTGCTCGGCTATGCGGCCGAACTGGCGGTCGACGGCCGGCAGGCGCTCGATCTCTGGCGCGAAGGCATCCACGCGATGCTGCTCACCGACCTGCACATGCCGAACATGGACGGCTACGCGCTCGCCGAGGCGATCCGGCGTGACGAGCGCGCCCGCGGCGTGCCGCGTAAACCGATCGTGGTGCTGACCGCCAACGCGCTGAAGGGCGAGGAAGTCCGCGCGCGGGATGCCGGTGTCGACGACTACCTGACCAAGCCGGTGCCACTGGCGCTGCTGCGGGCGGTGATGCAGCGCTGGCTTCCGGCGACGGCGCCCGCGACCCCGACCGC
>JALORJ010000171.1 GCA_025459035.1 Burkholderiales bacterium | reverse complement strand
AGGCGGCGGCCGCGCGTCCGGGACGACGAGCAAACACGACCACGACCGCCGCCCTCCCCTCACCCCCCGCCCAGCCCGTACCGCGCCCCCCAGCCCAGCCCGTCGCGCGTCGCGCCGCGCGGACGGTACTCGCACCCCACCCAGCCGCCGTAACCCAGCGTGTCGAGCAGATCGAACAGGTACGGGTAGTGGATCTCGCCGACGTCGGGCTCGTGGCGGCCCGGCACCCCGGCGATCTGCAGGTGGCGCAGGCGCCCGACATGCGCGCGCAGCGTGTCCGCGAGGTGCCCTTCGAGGATCTGCATGTGATAGCAGTCGAGATGCAGGTGGACGTTCGGATGCGCGATCGCGTCGAGCAGCCGCACGGCCTGGTCGGACGTGTTCAGGAAGTAGCCGTGCATGCCCTCGGTCGTGTACGCGGCCCCCTGCGCGACCTGGCCGAACTTCGGGTTGATCGGCTCGATCACCACCGCGATGCCTTCGGCCGCGAGGCGCTCGCCGGCGTGGCGCTGGTTGTCGATGTAGGTGCGCTCGCAGCGCTCACGGTCGGCCCCGACGCCCAGTGTGCCGGCCATCACGTGCACGGTATCGCACGCGAGCGCATGGCCGTAGCGGATCACCGCGTCGAGACTCGCGCGGAACTCGGCCTCGCGGCCGGGGATGCACGCGAGCCCGCGATCGCCCGCGTTCCAGTCGCCCATCGGCGCATCGAACAGCACCATCGTCAGCCCGTGTGCATCCAGGCGTTCGCGCAGCACCGCCGGTGGATGGTCGTACGGCACCTGGAACTCGACGCCGCGGAAGCCCGCCTTCGCGGCAGCCTCGAAGCGGTCGAGGAACGGCAGTTCGGTGAACAGGTAGTGAAGGTTCGCGGCGAAGCGGGGCATCGACGGGCTCCGGTCAGCGGGCAGGCCGCGAGTGTCGCGTGCCGGCGGTCGCGCGCCGCCGCCGCGGCGGCATGACCCCGATGCGGCGAGCCGTCGGCCGCGGCGGGCGTGGCGGACTAGGTCGCGGTCTCCCGCCGGGCCGGCCACAGCCACGCAGCACCGCGAACGCCGCTCGCGTCCCCGTGTGCATTACGCACGACGCGGCTGGCCACCGCGTCGCAGAACACGTGACGCTCGAGTCCGAGGGCTGCGCGATCGGTGGCGATGGCGAGCGCCGACAGGCCGCCGCCCAGCACGATCACGTCGGGGTCGAGAAGGTTGATCACGTGGGCAAGCGCGCGTCCGAGCCGATCGGCCCAGCGGGCGAGCGTCGCGACCGCGGCGGCGTCACCCGTGGCCGCCGCCGCGGCGATGGCAGGACCGTCGAGCGCACGGCCGGTCGCGCGGGCGTGGTCGGCCGCAAGCCCGGGACCGGACAACCACGTCTCGATGCAGCCGACGCGACCGCACCAGCAGCGCGGTGCGTGCGTGTGTTCGGCGGCGTCGGTCCACGGCAGCGGGTTGTGGCCCCACTCGCCGGCCGAGCCGTTCGGCCCGGACAGCACGCGACCGTCCACGACGACGCCGGCGCCCACGCCGGTGCCGACGATCACGCCGAACACCGTGCGCGCTCCGGCGGCCGCCCCGTCGACGGCCTCGGACAGCGCGAAGCAGTCCGCGTCGTTCGCCACCCGTACTTCGCGGCCGACCCGCTGCGCCAGATCGGCCTGCAGCGCGTGGCCGTTCAGCCACGTCGAGTTCGCGTTGCGCACGCGGCCGTCGAACGGCGAGAGCGATCCCGGCATGCCGAGCCCGACGCGGACCGGAGCGGCGGCGACCGTGTCGGCCCACGTGACGCACGCCGCGAGGTGTTCGAGCGTCGCCGCGTACGCGTCACGCGCGGACGGGTCGCGCCGCCGCGCGAGCACTTGGCCGTCGCTGTCGAGCACCACGGCTTCGGTCTTGGTGCCGCCCAGGTCGATGCCGAGCCGCAGCGCGCTCACCGCGTCGCCTCCGCATGGTCCGCACGCATCACGTGTTTCGCGTGTTTCTCGACATGGAACCGCAACACGGTGCCCGAATACTGGGCCGCCCGTGGATGCCGGAACGCCTCGACCCGCGCACCACGCCCGGAGTGTCCATGCCGAGTCCGTCGCCGTCGCGTGCTTCGTCCGCCCTCGCCCGTCCGGGCGCGGCGCCGGTCGTCGCGCGCCACGGCGGCTGCCTGTCGGTCGCGGAGCGCGACGCGCTGTACCGCGACAACGCCGCGGCACGCGATGCGGACCGCCCGATCGCGCCGGACGCGCGGGTCGACACGCTCTCGGTCGCGGCGCTCGGCCTCGGCCAGGCCACGATCAGCCGGCTGGTGCGCGCCGGCTGGCTCACCGTCGGCGACGTGCTGCGCCAGTCGCCCGAGGCGCTGTGGCGCAGCGTCGGGCGTCACGGCGTCGCCGACCTGCTGGCGCGGTTCGAACGCCACGCGCTGCCGCTGCCGACGCTGACCGACTACGAACGCTGGCGGCTGGGCCGCGTCGAGCGCCGCGAGATCGCGGTGCACATGGCGCTCGACACCCCGCTGCCGGAACTGTGGCCGTTGCTCGGCATGGCGCTCGGCTCGGCGCTCGTCGAGCGCGGCTTCCACAGCGTCGGGGATCTCGTGCCGCGCGACGAGGACCGGCTGCTCGCGCTGTACCGGCTCGGCAAGGCCAATCTGCGCAAGGTGCGCGCGGTCCTCGATGCCCTGCGCGCGGAGGTCGGTGACGCCGATCGGGCGGCGGTCGACGCCGGCATCGCGCGCCTCGATGCCCACAGCGAGCCGGGCCGGCGTCATCGCGACGGACCGGCCGGGGGACGCATCGCGACCGACCCGGGCGCGCCGACGGGTCAGAAGCTGATCTGACCGCTGACGCTGAAGGTGTTCACCGCGAAGTCGAACAACGGCAGATTCGCGGTTCGGGTCGAGTAGCTGTAGTTCGCGTTGACCCGGATGTTGCGTTCGGCTTGCCAGACCAGGCCGAACGAGACCAGCTGGATGTCCTCGTCCCGCGGCGGCTGCTGCGCGATGACGAAACCGGGATCGCCGGTGAACTGGCGGTTGCGGAAGATGTACTGCGCCTGCGCCGACAGCTTCGGCGTGATCTCGTGCTGCACCCCGGCGCTCGCGCCCTGGGTCAGGATGTACGTGGTGGTGACGTTGTCGAACGCGCCGATCTCGCGGAAGACCGACGCGTTGAACGACGTGCGACGCGTGAGGCCGTAGCGGGCGGTGAGTCGGCCCGTGAGCCCGTCGAAGTTGCGCTGCGGAAGCTCGCGATGCTGGCGACTGGTGTAGCCCCAGTCGGCCTCGATGCGCGACAGGCCCGAGAAGGTGTAGTCGACGTCGCCGGACAGGCGGTACTCGGTGAAGCTGTTGTCGATGAAGCCGCCCGGCGTGAACTCGCGATTCGGGAACTTGCCGTCGGTGACCGACAGGTTGACGCCGACGAAATCGTCGCGGCCCTTGCTGAACTTGCGCAGCCCGACCGCGTACACCCAGTTCTCGATGTCGCCGGCCCGGAACGGTCCCTGCGAGTTGACCAGGGTGAAGCGGTTGATCGACATCCGCGCCTTGAAGTCCGGCGTGGTCAAGGCGTAGTTCGCGTTGCCGTAGAAGTTGCTCAACGTGCGCAGGTTGCGCTCGCTGCCCGCGACGATGCGCTGGTCGGCGAACGTGCCGAGCGACAGGCGCTCGTTGTAGCCGACCGCGCCGTCCCAGCGGCTGCCCCAGTCCCAGTCGAAGTCGCCACCGTAGTCGTACGCGTTGTGATCGAGGTTGTTGTAGGTCTGGTACGCGACGCGGGTCAGGTTGCCGCGCAGCTTCAGCACCTGACGCCCGATCGGGTAGTTCACTGTGCCACCGACGCGTGCGTTCAACGACATGTCGGAGGCCTGACCTCCACGCAGTTGCGGGTTCTGGTCGTTGATGCGGCGCTCGTCGAGGAAGAACAGGTTGTCCGTGTAGGTGAAGCCGAGGCCGACGTACGGCGTGATGCGATCACCGGCCAGCGCCAGCGCGTCGGTGGCGCGCAGCAGCGCGACGATCGACAACCCTCCCGCGACGCCGAACCGCCGCCACCGAGCCATTGCGCAAGTCAACGCGTCGCCTCGTTCACCAGAAGTACCAGCGGCCAGTATAGAGAACGTATGCGCCGAGCATCGCGTTCGTGGCGGCGTGCGCGATCACCGGGATCCACAGGTTGCGCGTCAGCCGATACAGCCCCGCGTAGGCCACCCCGGCGACGATGCCGGCGAGCCACTGGTGATGCTCGACCGCGAAGATCACCGACGACACCACCACGGCCTTGAGGCTCGCCGACCCGGGGTCGATCGCGAGGAAGTCCTGGCGGTCGATCCAGCGCATCACGAACGAGCGCCAGAACAGTTCCTCCATCACCGGCACGACGAGCGCGGCGCCGGCGATGCGGAAGGCCGCGAGCGCCACGTTCACCGTGTCGCCGTCGCGCGGGTCGTAGCCCTTGCCCATCTCCCCGAACACCATCCAGGGCTCGACCATCGCGATCCACAGCACGAACACGATCGCGCCGACGACGAGGCCGGCGATCACGTGCAGCGCCGACGTGGGGCCCGGCCGACGCAGCTCGGCGTAGTGCTTCCACAGCACCGCGAGCGCGACGGCGACCAGCCCGGCCTGCACGGGGTACAGCCAGCGCGTGTCGAACGCGGTGTCCGGGACCTCGCCGCCGATCGCGAGGATCACGATGTACAGCGCGAACGGAATCGAGCGGGCGACCGCGGGGTGCGCGAGGTCGAGCGTCATGGGTGTCGTGGGACGTGCGGTGCGGGGGAAGGCGAAAGGGATCCGGCATGCCCGGGGACGAGCCGGCCGGCGCAACCGAGTATCACAGACCGATCGACTTTGCGGGAGCCGTCCGGTGCTCTCGAAACCTCACGCTGCCGCGCAAGTTCACCGATCCGGTCCGGTCAACGCCGTGCGGGGGCGACGCGCTGCGCGTCGGCGCTGTCGCTCCAGTCCTCCAGAAGATTCTCGACTTCGTTGGCGCGCTGGCCGGTGAACGGCTCGCGCCGCTTCACGACATCGACGAACGACTGCGACTTCCAGCGCTCGATCATCTCGCGCGCAAGCGCGTGCAGCTTCGCGTTGCGCGTCTCGAGCAGCGCGATGCGTTCGTCCCGCGTGCGCGTCGTAGCCTGCGACGCCGCCAGTTCGGCGTCGCGCTTCTCCAGCGCGGCCCGGTTCGCGTCCAGCGCCTTGCGCGTCTGCTCCAGCTGACTCTGCGTCTCGGCCAGCCGCGCTTCGAGCGCTGCCTTGTCGGACGTCAGCTGGTCGCGCGCCTTCTCGGCCGCGTCGCGCGCCGCCTCGGCCGTCGCGGCCCGCCGACGCTCCTTCGCGACCACACCCTGCGCGGCCTTCGCGCGGGTCTCGGCGGCGGTCACATCGGTGTCGCGTCGCGCCTTCTCCGCGGCCAGTTCACCGCGCGCTGCGTCGGCCTGCTGTTGCAGGTCCTGCACCTTGCGCGCGAGCTCGCGGGCGCGTGCGGCGTCGCGCGACGACTTCGCGTCGTCCGCCGCGTTCGCCGCGGCGCCGAGCCCCATCGCCAGCGCCGCGAGCGCGACGCCGATGCCTTGCGCGAGCCCCGGTCGCGCCATCAGAACCGCACCGAGAAGTCGCTCTGCAGCACGTCGATCGACAGCGGCGGGCCCGAGATCGTCGTGCCCGACAGCCAGCGCACACGCAGGAACACGTTGCGATCGAAGCCGTAGAGGCCGCCGACGAACGGCCCCTTCGTGTTCGTGCCGCCGAGCATGAAGTTCGAGTCGGTCAGCGAGTCGAGCGTCGCGTCGCGTTCGACGTAGCGATAGCCGACGAACACCTGCCAGTCGTGCAGGTCGCGGATCGCCTCGCGCCCGCCGATCAGCCGCAGCACGTAGCCGGTGGTCTCGGGCGTGACGTTCAGGCCGGTACGCAGGCGGATCGCGTCCTGGTCGAAGCCGATGTTCTTCACGTAGTCGCCCTGCAGCCGGAACACCATCGGTGCCAGATGCGCGAGGTCGACCTCGGCGTTGAGGTTGATCAGACGAAAGTCCGACGCCAGCGCGAACAGCGTCGGCGCGCCCGGCAGACCCTGGTTGATGTCGAACGCCGTGTTGCCCTTCTGCCGGAAGCTGAACGCCGTCCAGTCCTGCGCCTGCGAGTTGAGCGTGTTGCGCAGTCCCGCCGCGTTGCGGAAGTCGAACA
>JALORJ010000170.1 GCA_025459035.1 Burkholderiales bacterium | reverse complement strand
CGTCGTTGAGGTAGTGACACGACCCGAACGCCAGCGTGACCGGCCCGGGGTCGGTTCCGGGCACCCAGATCGGGGGGGTGCGGAAGTGCCCCTCGATCGCTTCGGGTCCGCCGCCCCGCGGGTCACGGCCGTCGAACACCGCGGTCCAGCGGTAGCGCGTGGACGGCTCCAGGCCCGTCAGGCGGACCGCACCGGTGCGGCCTGCGGCGGCCTCGAGCGACACGCGCGCGACCTTCGACCCCAGCCCGGGCGCATCCGGAATCACCGAGACGACGGCCTCGGCATCGGTCGCCGACTGGACCCAGACCGTGATCGCGTCGGGATCGACCCAGCCGAGCATCGCGGTCGCGTCGAGGGCCGCGGCGCGCGCGCGCGTCGGCGCGAGTCCTGCAACCACCCCGACGCCGGTCGCGGTGGCGAGGAAGCGGCGGCGTCCGGCGGACGCGACAAGGTGCGGCGCGTGGCGCGACGGGCGGGTCATCGGGAGCGCTCCTGGGGTGGCCTGCAGCGACCGTACTCCGCCCGTGCGAACCGGCCGGGACGCGAATGGGCGCAGTACGGTCGCCGATCGGCGGATGCGCGGGAGGCTTGCCGCGCCGCGCGCGCCGTAGCAGATTCGGATGAAACAAGAGATTGACGGCTGCGGACCACGGATTCGCGCCGCGCCCGGCCCACGCCCGCCCTCGCCCTGGAGACACCCTGCATGCGCTCTTCCCTCGCCCTCGTCGCTCTTGCGACCGGCCTCGCCGCGTTCGATGCGGCGGCCGCCGCGCCGAGCTACATCACCATCGACCAGACCAACATCGGCAACGGGCAGTTCGCGTCGTCCGGATTCATCGGCGGCAGCGCCTACCCGACCGGTGACCAGACCTTCCTCGGCGTGCCGTTCGCACTGCCCGGCGACAAGCTCTACATGTGGCACTCGGCGTTCGCGACCGGACCCAACCCGCGGTCGATCGAGATCCCGGTCGGGCTGGCCGGCGTCGACAGGCTCCACACGCTGATGGGGACCTGGTGGGGCGAGCGGGCCGACGGCGCGTACGCGTCGATCACCTTCGTCGGCACCGGGGTCGAGGACTTCACGGTGATGCTCGACGGCGGCGTCCACATCCGCGACTACAACTACAACCCGACCTACACCACCACCCTCGGCGCCGCGACCGAGGTGTGGAACAGCACCGGGACCGTCGGCGCGGCAGCCGGCCAGCACATCGACATGCAGGTGTTCGACCTGCCCGATCGTTTCCTGACCACCACGCTCGAGAAGATCATCGTCACCGACGACGGTGGCGAGGGCTTCCAGCGCGTGTTCATCGCCGCATCGACGGCCTACGTGGTGCCGGAACCATCGACGGTCGCGATGCTTGCCGCCGGCGTCGCGCTGCTCGGCGCATCGGCCCGCCGACGCGCGCGCGCCGCGAGGACCTGACCGCCGCGTGCCGCCGGTTGGCGGTGCGCCGGCCGGCTCTCAGGCGGCGCCGAGCAAGCCGACCGCCGCCCCCGTGATGCAGGTCGCCAGCGTGCCGGACAGCACGCTGCGCGCCCCCAGCGCCACGATCTCGATGCGGCGCGCCGGCGCCATCGCCGCCAGGCCGCCGACGAGGATCCCCAGACTGCCGACGTTCGCGAAACCGCACAGCGCCCACGTCATCAGCACCCGGCTGCGGGGAGACAGCGCATCGGGCGGCAACGCGGCGAGGTGCAGGTAGGCGACGAACTCGTTCAGCACGGTCTTCTCGCCGAGCAACTGCCCGGCGACCGTGGCCTCCGACCACGGCACGCCCACCAGCCATGCGAGCGGGGCGCCGAACCATCCGACCATCCGCGCGAGCGACAGCGGCGCACCGGCGACGGCCGGCGCCCACGCCAGCATCTGGTCGACCAGGTTCGCGAGCGCCACGAACACCAGCAGCATCGCGACGATCACCAGCAACAGCGACACGCCGGACTCGATCGCGCGCACCAGCGCATCGAAGCTGCCGGTCGCCTCCGAACGCAGGCGCACCGCGTCGGCGTCGCGTGCGGGGTTCGCCGCCGGCAGCGGCACCATCAGCGCCGCGACCGCGATCGACGCCGGTACCGACACGACGGACGCGACGAGCAGCTGCCCGAGCGCGTCCGGCACGACCGACGCGAGCAGCGTCGCGTACAGGAACAGCACGGTCCCGGCGATCGTCGCCATGCCGGTGGTCATGACCGAGAACAGCTCGCCGCGGGTCATCGTCGCGAGCCACGGGCGCACGAGCAGCGGCGCCTCGACCATGCCGACGAACACGTTCGCGGCCGCCGCGACACCGACCGCGCCGCCGACGCCGAGCGCCCGTTGCAGCACCCATGCGAACGCCCCGACGACGCGCCCGAGCACACCCCAGTGGAAGAGCAGCGCGCTCAGCGCCCCCGTCACGAGGACCACCGGCAAGGCGCGCAGCGCCAGCACGAAGCTCGCGCCCGGCGTCGTCTCGGCGTACGGCAACGCGCCGCCGCCGAGGAATCCGAAGACGAGCGACGTGCCGGCGCGCGTCGCGGTCTCGACCGCCGTCGCGACACCGGTCAGCGACGCGAAGGCCGCACGCACCGGCGCGACGTACAGGCACAGCGCGGCGAGTGCCACGGTCAGCATCGCGCCGACGAGCACCGGGCGCCAGACGATGTCGCGGCGACGCTCGGACAGGCCCCACGCGATCGCGTGCAGCGCGACGAACCCGACGGCGGACTGGAGCGCGGCGGTCGACGCGCTCACGCGCGCAACCGACCCACGTGCACGCGGGTGTCGTACTCGAACGCGACCGTGCCGTCCGCGCCCGCATGACGGTCGAACAGCGCCTCGAGCCGGGCCTCGATGCGCGCCGCGTCGGGCCCCGACTTCGGCACGTACGACATCGAGCGATGCCGCGCGAGCAGACCGGCGCGGTCGAACACCTGGGCACTGTCGAGCACCACGCGGTGCACCGGCTGCGGCGCGAAGAACGCGTCGATCACGGCGTCGGTGACATTGCGATGCCGCACCTTCAGGTACTCCGGACAGGTCTCGGCGAGCAGCGCCTCGTAGTCGACGAGGAAGGCGGTCGTGTCGGTGCGGCGATCGTTCCAGACCAGCGCCACCGCGCCGTCGGGCACGAGGATGCGCGCGAACTCGGTGCGCGCGCGCGGCGGATCGAACCAGTGGAACGCCTGCGCGGCGGTGACCAGATCGACCGACGCGTCGGCGAGCGTCGTCGCCTCGGCGCTGCCGGCGACGCTCGAGAATCGCGCATCGCCCGCGAGCCACGCATCGCCCGCGGCACGCATTTCCGCATTGGGCTCGACCCCCACGACGTGCGCGCCGGCGTCGAGCAGCACGCGCGCGAGCAGGCCGGTGCCGCTGCCGATGTCCGCCACCCGCGTGCCGGCGCCGAACCCCGCGACGTCGCGCAGCACGTCCACCACCCCCGGCGGATACCCGGGGCGCGAGCGCACGTAGTCGTCGACGCGGTCGCCGAAACGCTGCAGGGGTCCGACGTCACGGGTCATGCGGACAAGGGCGGGAATGCGCGTTGACTTCGGTTTCCGGCGGACCATAGCATCGGCCGCTTCAAGAGTGCGGGTGGTTCGCATGACTCCCGCGCGAAGACCGAATGCGCATCGCGTCACGGCTCGTCCGCGGGTCGGCGCGAATGCGGATCACGTGGAACACGGGAGGGTTCATGCGACATCGCCGCGCCGTTCTGGCCTGCTCGGCTGCCGTGCTCGTCGTCGGCGCCGGTCTCGGCGTCGGCCCGGCGCTCGCGCAGGACGCCCTTCGCATCGGACTGGTCAACGAGGCCACCGGCCCGAACGCCGAAGCCGGCGTGTTCACGCACAACGGCGCGAAGCTCGCACTGGACGAGATCAACGCGGCCGGCGGGCTGCTCGGCCGCAAGGTCGAGCTGAAGCTCGAGGACAACCAGTCGACCAACCCCGGCACCGTGCTCGCGTTCTCGAAGCTGTTCGGGGACAAGTCGGTCGTCGCGGTGATCGGGCCGATCCGCAGCACCCAGGTGCAGGCGGCATCGCCGACGATCATGAAGGCCGGCATCCCGACGATGATCGGCGGCTCGGACCCGAGCCTCACGAAGGTCAACAACCGCTGGGTGTTCCGGGCGCGTCCGAACGATTCGTACTCGTCGCGCGTGATCGCCGACTTCGGCGTCAACACGCTGAAGAAGCAGAAGTGGGCGATCCTGCATTCGACCGACGCCTTCGGTGCCGGCGGCAAGGCGGCCCTCGAAGCCGCGCTGAAGACCTACGGCGTGACCCCGGTGCTGGTGCAGGGCTACACCAACAACTCGCAGGACTTCACGCCGGTCGTGCTCGCGATCAAGAAGTCCGGGGCCGACGTCATCGGCTCGTACATGACCAACTCGCCGGATGTCGGCATCTTCGCCAAGCAGCTGCGCCAGCTCGGTGTCTCCGCCGAGTGGATCGGCTCGTCGTCGGTCGCCAGCGTCACGGCGGTGCAGCTGGCCGGCCCGGCCCTCGACGGCGTGCACGGCGTGACCGACTTCAACCCGGACTCGAGCCCCGAGGCGAAGGCATACAGCGCGAAGTACCGCGCCGCGTACAAGCTCGAACCCGACGTGTATTCGAGCTGGGCCTACGACGCGATGCGCGTGCTCGCGATGGGCATCGCCAACGCGAAGAGCACCGACCCCGAGGCCGTGCGCAAGGCGATCATCGCCATCAAGGGCTGGAAGGGCGTCGAGGGGACGTACAACTTCGACGACAACGGCGACGGGCTGCGCGGCTACAACGTGATCCAGGTGGGCGGCGGCAAGGTCGCCTTCATCAAGCACATCGACTTCAAGGACTGACGCGACGAAGGGCCGGGATTTCCCGGCCCTTCTCGCTTCGACAGGCAGGAAGGGGGAGGAGGGAGGAAAGCCGCTGCCGGGCCGACGGGTGCTTCCAGACCCGCGGACCCGGTGGCGCGCCTTCCGGCGCGGCCGGCGATCCCGGCGCGCTCCACGCGACGCCGATGCAGACGCTGTTCGACAACCTCCAGGTGCTGTTCCAGGGCCTCGCGCTCGGCAGCATCTACGCGCTGGTCGCACTGGGCTTCGTGCTGATCATCCGCGCGACCAACGTCGTGAACTTCGCCCAGGGCGACTTCGCGATGCTCGGCGGCTACGCGATGGTGCTGTTCTTCACCGGGCTGTCGTGGCCGTACTGGCTCGCGTTCGTGGCCGCGCTGGCGGTCATGGCCGTCTTCGGCGTGCTGTTCAACTACGGCGTGTACTACCCGCTGCGTCATCGCTCGTTCCTGCCGGTGCTGATCAGCACGCTCGGCGCGTCGATCTTCCTGCAGAACACGGTGCTCGCCGTCTTCGGTCCGCAGCCGCGTCCGCTCGACAAGGTGCTGTCGATCGACGGCCTGCAGGTGGGTGGCGTGTTCCTCGACAGCCAGTACCTCGTGATCCTCGCGGTGACCGTCGCGATGGTTGCCTTCACCTACGTGTTCTTCGAGCACACGCTGCTCGGCAAGAAGCTGCAGGCGACATCGCAGGACAAGGACATGGCGCGGCTGCTGGGCATCCCCGTGGCCGCGATGATCACGATCACCTTCGTCTACAGCGCGATGCTCGGCGGCCTCGCTGGCGTGCTGGTCGGGCCGATCCTGTTCGTGTCGATCGGCATGGGCTCCATCATCGCGCTGAAGGCGTTCGCGGCGACCATCATCGGCGGCTTCGGCGACGTGACCGGCGCGATCGTCGGCGGCCTGCTGCTCGGCGTGATCGAGAGCCTCGCCGCGTACCACATCTCGGTGCCGTACAAGGACGCGTACGCGTTCCTCGCGCTGTTCCTGTTCCTGCTGGTGCGACCGCAGGGCATCTTCGGCGAGAAGGTGAGCGAGAAGGCCTGATGCCGCGACTGTCGCTCCCGGTGCTCGTCGCTGCGCTCGTCGCGGGCCTCGTGGCCGCGTGCGTGCCGTGGTTCGTCGATACCAGCCAGTACGTCGTGCAGATGTTCATGCAGGCCACGACGTACGCCATCGCCGTGCTCGGCATGGTCGTGGTGCTGGGCTACACCGGCCAGATCAACCTTGCACAGGCCGCGTTCTTCGGCTTCGGTGCCTACGGCGTCGCCCTCGGCACGGTCGCGGGCGGACTCGATTTCTGGGTGTCGCTCGCGCTCGGCGCTGCCGCCGCGACCGTCGCGGGTCTCGCGC
>JALORJ010000169.1 GCA_025459035.1 Burkholderiales bacterium | reverse complement strand
CGCCTGCAGCGGGGCGGCGTCGGGTCGGCGGGCCACTACCAGGTGCGCAGTGGCGGTAAGTTCGGTCCAGCGATGCCACGTGTGCAGCAGCGCGAAGGCATCCTCGCCCATCAGCAGCACCAGCGGCCGGTCCGTACCCACTTCAGCGCGAAGCGAGGTCAGCGTGTCGATCGTCCAGCTGGGGGTCAGCCGATGCAGCTCCCGCGCGTCGGCCACGAAGCCGGCTGTGCCGGCGATCGCGGCCTCGACCATCGCCAGCCGATGCGCCGCGGCGGCGGCGGGCGCGTCGCGGTGTGGCGGGCGCGCGCTCGGGATGAAGCGCACTTCGGCCAGGCCGACGGCGTCGCGCGCCGCATGCGCGAGCGCGAGGTGCGCGACGTGGATCGGGTCGAACGTGCCGCCGAGGACGCCGACCGGACCGGCCATCGCGGGCGCGCCGCGCCCTACAGCAGGATGCGCCGCAGGTCGGTGAGCGCCTTGTTCAGCGTGGTGATGAAGCGTGCGCCCTGCGCGCCGTCGACGGCGCGATGGTCGTACGACAGCGACAGCGGCAGCATCAGGCGCGGCACGAAGGCCTTGCCGTCCCACACCGGGCGGGTCGACGAGCGCGACACGCCGAGGATCGCCACCTCGGGCGCGTTGATGATCGGCGTGAAGTGCGTCCCGCCGATGCCGCCCAGGCTCGACACCGAGAAGGTGCCGCCCTGCATCTCGGTCGGGCCCAGCTTGCCGTCGCGTGCCCGCGCGCTGATCTCGCCCAGTTCCTTCGCGATCTGCAGCACGCCCTTCTGGTCGACGTCGCGCACCACTGGCACCACCAGCCCGCCGGGGGTGTCGACCGCCACGCCCAGGTGGTAGTAGCGCTTGAGGATCAGCGCATCGCCTTCGGCCGACAGCGAGCTGTTGAACTCGGGGTGCGCCTTCAGCGCCGCGACGACCGCCTTCAGGATCAGCGCCAGCGGCGTGAGCTTCACGCCCTGCTTCGCGGCCTCGTCGGCCAGCGACTTGCGGAAGGCTTCGAGCTCGGTGATGTCGACCTCGTCCTGCTGCGTCACGTGCGGGATCTGCACCCAGTTGCGGTGCAGCGCAGGGCCCGAGATCTTCTTGATGCGCGACAGCGGCGCGGTCTCGATCGGGCCGAACTTCGCGAAGTCGACGACCGGCCACGCGGGCAGCCCGAGCGCGAGGCCGCTGCCACCGGCCGGCGCGGCCTTCGCGGCCGGGGCCGCGGCCAGCGCGCCCTTCACGAAGCCCTGCACGTCTTCCTTCAGCACGCGGCCCTTGGGTCCGGTGCCGCCGACCTTGCCGAGGTCGACGCCGAGCTCGCGCGCGAAGCGGCGTACCGACGGGCTCGCATGGGCCGCGGCGAATGCCGCCTCGTCGACCGGGGCCAGATGCGCCGTCGGCGACGGCGCCGGCACGGCAGCGGCCGGCGGCGCAGCCGCGAGCACGGGGACGGGCGCGGGCGCGGCGGGCACCGGGGCCGGAATCGGCGCCGCGGCGACCGCTGGCGCGGGCGCGGGCGGCGGCGCCGCGGCGCCGTCGGCGTCTTCGAGCACGAGGATCAGCGAGCCCTGCGACACCTTGTCGCCGACCTTCACCTTCAGCTCGCGCACGACGCCGGCGCCGGGCGCGGGGACTTCCATCGTGGCCTTGTCGGACTCGAGCGTCACTACCGACTCGTCGGCCTTGACGCTGTCGCCGGGCTTGACCAGCACCTCGATGACGGGGATGTCCTTGAAGTCCCCGATGTCGGGAACGAACACTTCACGCATGACGCCCATGGGGTCCTTGTGCGGTGGCGGTCGAGGGAGGGACGGTCGTCAGACCTTCCAGGGCACGGCCTTGTCGGGGTCGATCCCGTACTTCGCGATGGCCTGCGTCACGGTCGCGGCCGGCAGCGTGCCGTCGTCGGCCAGCGCCTTCAGCGCGGCGACCACCACGTACCAGCGGTCGACCTCGAAGAACTTGCGCAGCTGCTCGCGCGTGTCCGAGCGGCCGAAGCCGTCGGTGCCGAGCACGACGTAGCGCCGATCGAGGTACGGCCGGATCTGGTCCGCGAACGCGCGCATGTAGTCGGTGGTGGCGATCACCGGACCGGCGTGGCCGTCGAGCGCGGCGCGCACGTACGGCACGCGCGGCGTCGACTCGGGGTGCAGCAGGTTCCAGCGCTCGGCTTCCATGCCGTCGCGGCGCAGTTCGGTGAAGCTCGTGCAGCTCCACACGTCGGCGGCGACGCCGAAGTCCGCTTCCAGCAGCGCAGCGGCGGCCTCGACCTCGCGCAGGATCACGCCGCTGCCCAACAGCTGCACGCGCGGGGTCTTCTTGCCGGCCAGCGCCGAGGCGCGCAGCGGGTACATGCCCTTGAGGATGCCGGCCTCCACGCCCGCCGGCATCGCCGGGTGGACGTAGTTCTCGTTCATCAGCGTGAGATAGAAGAACACGTCCTCCTGCTCGACCACCATGCGGCGCAGACCGTCCTGGATGATCACCGCGACCTCGTAGGCGTACGTCGGGTCGTACGACACGCAGTTGGGGATCGTGGCCGAGATCAGATGGCTGTGGCCGTCCTCGTGCTGCAGGCCCTCGCCGTTCAGCGTCGTGCGCCCCGCCGTGCCGCCGAGCAGGAAGCCGCGGGCGCGCTGGTCGCCGGCGGCCCACGCCAGATCGCCGATGCGCTGGAAGCCGAACATCGAGTAGTAGATGTAGAACGGGATCATCGTGACCCCGTGCGTCGAGTACGACGTCGCGGCCGCGATCCACGAGCTCATCGCGCCGGGTTCGTTGATGCCTTCCTGGAGGATCTGCCCGTGCTTGTCCTCCTTGTAGAACATCAGCTGGTCCTTGTCCTCGGGCGTGTAGAGCTGCCCGACCGACGACCAGATCCCCAGCTGGCGGAACATGCCTTCCATGCCGAAGGTGCGCGACTCGTCGGGGACGATCGGCACGACGCGCTTGCCGATCGACTTGTCCTTCACCAGCTGGCCCAGCATCCGCACGAAGGCCATCGTGGTCGAGATCTCGCGATCGCCCGACGCGCTCGTCAGGCCCTCGAAGGTCGACAGCGGCGGGATCTCGAGCGTGTCGCCGCGGCGTCGGCGCGACGGCAGGTAGCCGCCGAGCGCGTTGCGGCGTGCCCGCATGTACTCGAGCTCGGGCGAGCCTTCCGGGAAGGTCACGTACGGCAGGTCGTCGAGCTGGTCATCGGCGATCGGCACGTCGAAGCGGTCGCGGAAGGCCTTCAGCGACACCGTGCCCATCTTCTTCTGCTGGTGGGTGATGTTCTGCGCCTCGCCGGCCTCGCCCATGCCGTAACCCTTGATGGTCTTGGCGAGGATCACGGTCGGCTGGCCGGTGTGCTTCACGGCCGCCGAATACGCCGCGTAGAGCTTGTGCGGATCGTGGCCGCCGCGGTTGAGCCGCCAGATGTCGTCGTCGGTCATGTTCGACACCATCTGCAGCAGCTCGGGGTACTTGCCGAAGAAGTGCTTGCGCACGTACGCGCCGTCCTTCGACTTGAAGGTCTGGTATTCGCCGTCGACGCACTCTTCCATGCGCTTCTGCAGCAGGCCGCTGGTGTCGCGCGCGAGCAGCGGGTCCCAGTACGACCCCCAGATCACCTTGATCACGTTCCAGCCCGCGCCGCGGAAGTCGGCCTCGAGCTCCTGGATGATCTTGCCGTTGCCGCGCACCGGACCGTCGAGCCGCTGCAGGTTGCAGTTCACGACGAAGATCAGGTTGTCGAGCTTCTCGCGCGCGGCGACACCGATCGCGCCCATCGACTCGGGCTCGTCGCACTCGCCGTCGCCGAGGAAGCACCAGACCTTGCGCCCCTGCGTCTCGACCAGCCCGCGGTCCTGCAGGTACTTCATGAAGCGCGCCTGGTAGATGGCCATCAGCGGCCCCAGGCCCATCGACACGGTCGGGAACTGCCAGAAGTCGGGCATCAGCCACGGGTGCGGGTACGACGACAGGCCCTCGCCGTCGACTTCCTGGCGGAAGTTGTCGAGCTGCCTGTCGGTCAGGCGCCCCAGCATGAAGGCGCGCGCGTAGACGCCGGGCGCCGAATGTCCCTGCGAGAAGATCAGGTCGCCGCCGTGCTTGTCGCTCGCGGTGTGCCAGAAGTGGTTGAAGCCGACGTCGTAGAGCGTCGCGGCCGACGCGAAGCTCGCGATGTGGCCGCCGACGTTGGTGTCGCGGTTTGCGCGCAGCACCATCGCCGCGGCGTTCCAGCGCACGTAGCTGCGGATGCGGTGCTCGAGCTCGGCGTCACCCGGCGAGCGTTCTTCCTCGCCCGGCGGGATGGTGTTGATGTAGGCGGTGTTCGCGCTGTACGGCAGGTAGGCGCCCGAGCGGCGTGCCTTGTCGATCAGCCGCTCGAGGATGTAGTGCGCGCGATGCGGGCCCTCGTGGCGCAGGACGCCGTCCAGCGCGTCGAGCCATTCGTCGGTTTCCTGCGGATCGGTATCGGGCAGCGCGGACATGCGGGGCACCTTCGTCTTCGTGAGCGGGTCGTCGGACCACCGTGCGCTCGTGGCGCGGACGGCGGAGGGTGAGGCCGGGAAACATACCCAAAAGCCCCCGGCAGCGGTTGCCGTGCGCAGTGCGCCGCGGCGTGCGCGTGCGGTGCTTCGTGCCGCAGGGCCGGCGTCGCACCGCAGGCCGTGCCGCGCGACGCCCGTCGGTCAGCGCGGGACGCGACCCATCAGATGGAACTCGTCGTTCGCGCGCATCTCGGTCAGGTGGGCCATGCGGTTCGACAGACCGAAGAAGGCGGTGACCGCGCCGATGTCCCACAGATCCTCCTCGGTCCAGCCCGCGGCCTTCGCGACCTCGCGGTCGGCTTCGGTGAGCGCCTCGGGCGTGCGCGCGAGCTTGACCGCGAAGTCGAGCATCGCCTTCTGCTTCGGGGTGATGTCGGCCTTGCGATGGTCGATCGCGACCTGATCGGCGACCAGCGGCTGCTTCGCGTAGATGCGCAGCAGCGCGCCGTGCGCCACGACGCAGTAGGTGCAGTGGTTCACGCCGCTGGTGGCCACGACGATCATCTCGCGCTCGGCCTTGGTCAGCGTCGAGGCCGCGCGCAGCATGATCGCGTCGTGGTACGCGAAGAACGCGCGGCATTCGTCCGGATGGTGCGCGAGCGCCAGGAACACGTTCGGGATGAATCCCGCCTTCTCCTGCACCGCGACGAACATCGTGCGCAGGTCGTCAGGCAGTGCATCGAGCGACGGCACCGGGTAGCGGCTGATCGGTTGACCCATGCGACCTCGCGTCTCGGGCGTGAACGGGCCGCGATGATACGAGTCCATCGGAAGCGCCCCGCACACGCGTCGCGCTTGCGATCCGCTGGCGCGCCGCTATCTTGCGGGGCGACATCGACACGAACGACACGCAAGGACCTCACGGATGGCCAAGCCCAACTACGGTTTCGAGAAGCGCCAGCGCGAACTGGCCAAGAAGCAGAAGAAGGAAGAGAAGCTCAAGCGCAAGGCCGAGGCCGCCGGAAGCGGCACGGCGGCGCCCGAGGACGGCACCGAGGACGCGCCCGAAGGCAGCCCCGCGCCGGGAGCCGACCCCGCCGCGAGCTGATCGATCGTGCGCCGCATGGCGCGCTGCGGTACCGGCGGCTTCACGCCGCCTTCATGTTTTCCGCCGTATCCCCGCTGTCTCGCGTCCGGCGCGATCGCCCCCGACCCGGGGCGCGACCCCACGCCGCCCGCCCGCGCTCCAAAGGAGGACCGCCACATGAAGTTCGCCCGACTCGCCAGCGTCGCCACGGCGGCGCTTGCCGTGTTCCTGACCGTCGCCTTCACCGTGCCCGACGCCGATGCCCGGCGTCTGGGAGGCGGTCGCAGTTTCGGCCAGCAGTCCCGCAATGTCTCGCAGCGCGAAGCCCCGGCGCAGCCCTCGCGTCAGGCGCAACCGCAGCAGGCGCCCGGCATGCCGCCCGCAGCCGCACCGCAGGGCAATCGCTGGCTCGGCCCGCTGGCGGGCCTCGCCGCCGGCGTGGGTCTGGCGGCGCTGATGTCGCACCTGGGCTTCGGCGGCGCGTTCGGCGAGATGCTGTCGACGCTGCTGCTCGTCGGCCTGGTGGTCGTCGGCGTGATGTTCGTGCTGCGCATGATGCGTGGCGGCAACGCGGCGGCCCGCGGTGCGCCGCGGCCCGCCTGGGCCGGCGCCGACGGCGCGGCCGGCGACGCGGACCGC
>JALORJ010000168.1 GCA_025459035.1 Burkholderiales bacterium | reverse complement strand
GTCCAGCGGCACGAACGCGCCGTCCGCATCGCGCGCGGCGGGGCGGCGGGCCTCGACATAGCCGATCAGCGCGCTCAGGCCGAGGGCCTCGGGCGCGTCGGGCAGCTGCGCGGCGACGAGCTGCGCGAGGGATGCGGCTTCGTCCGCGAGATCGCCGGCGCGCGGGTCGAGCGACGGATCGCGGTGCAGCGTGCATGCCGCGTAGATCGCTTCGAGCACGGCGTGAAGGCGCTCGGGCAGCATGTCCGCGTCGGGGGTCTCGAAGCGGATGCCGGTCGCCCGGATCTTGGCCTTCGCCCGCACGAGCCGCTTCGTCATCGCTTCGCCCGACAGCAGGAACAGCGGTGCGATGCGCGCGGCGTCGAGGCCCAGCACCACCTGCAGCATCAGCGCCGTGCGCACCGACGCGTCGATCGCCGGGTGCGCGCAGACGAACATCAGCCGCAGGCGCTCGTCGGGAACCGCCTCGGGCACGGGGACGGGGGTGTCCGCGTCGGGCCACAGCACCGTCACGGCGGGGTCGCGTTCCAGGCGGCGTCGCCGCGCGACGTTGAGCATCCGGCGCTTCGCGGCGGTCATCAGCCAGCCCTCGGGCGACTGCGGAATGCCGTCGCGCGGCCACGCTTCCAGCGCCGATGCGACGGCATCGCCCAGCGCGTCCTCGGCCGCGGCGACGTCGCGCCACTGCCACGCGAGCCACGCGACGAGCCGGCCGTGGCTCGCACGCACTGCCGCTTCGACCGCGGCGTGGCTCGCGTGCGCCGCGTCGCTCACTGCGGCGCGGGCATCACCGGTCGAACCTCGGTCGAGCCGGCCGACGACGACGGGCTGCGCGCGGCCCAGGCGAGCGCTTCGTCCAGCGACGGGACGTCGATGATGATGAAGCCCCCGACCAGCTCCTTGGTGTCCGCGAACGGGCCGTCCTGCACGTGCCGCACGCCGTCCTGCACCCGGACCGTGGTGGCGGTCCACGGCGGCGACAGCCGTGCGCCGCCGCGCATCACGCCGGCGGCGGCGAGGTCGTCCATGTAGGCCATCCACGGCGCCAGGGCGATCGGCCCCGCGACGGGGTCTGCGTAGCGCTCGATCTCGGCGGCCGGCTGGTTGAACGTCAGAACGAATTCCATCGATGCAGTCCTCCAACGATGGGCCACCGGAATGGCGCCCTCGGCCATGGACACGCGAGCGGGCCGCGAACGGACACTCACCCCCGCGTGATCGGTCTCACCTTTCCCGACGCCCTCGCAGCCACTCCAGGGCCAGCATCGACGCCGTCGTGAATCCCACCAGCAGCGTCGCGACCGCCGCGATCGCCGGGGTGATGTTCTCGCGGATGCCGGTGAACATCTGGCGCGGCAGCGTGACCTGCGTCGGGCCGGCGAGGAAGAGCGTGACGACCACGTCGTCGAACGACGTCGCGAACGCGAACAGCGCGCCCGACACCACGCCCGGTGCGATCAGCGGCAGCGTGACACGGCGGAAGGTCGCCCACGGATCCGCGCCCAGACTGGCCGAGGCGCGGATCAGGTTGCGGTCGAAGCCGTCGAGCGTCGCGGTCACGGTGGTCAGCACGAACGGCGCGCCGAGCGCGGCGTGCACGAGGATCAGGCCGGTGAAGCTGTCGCCCAGCCCGATTGGTGCGAAGGCCAGCGCGGTGGCCAGGCCGACCACGATGACCGGCACCACCATCGGCGCGATCAGCAGGCTGGTCAGCAGCCCGCGCCCGATGAAGTCGGCGCGCGCGAGGCCGACGGCGGCCAGCGTGCCGAGCACGGTGGCGATCAGCGTCGCGGCCGGCGCGACGATGAAGCTGTTGCGCGCCGCGCGCAGCCACGCGTCCGAATGCAGCACGTCGTCGTACCAGCGCAGCGACCAGCCCGGCACCGGCCAGGTGAGGAAGCTGCCGTCGCTGAACGACAGCGGCACGAGCACCAGCACCGGTGCGAGCAGGAACGCGAGCAGCGCGACGCAGAGCGCTCGCACCGCGCGCAGGCCGGCGCGCTCGAGCGGGTGCGTGGCGAGCGACGTCGGGCTCACGCGCCGAGCACCGTGTCACGCGCGACGCGCCGGTACAGCGTGTAGAGGACGAGCGTGGCGGCCAGCAGCACGACGGCAAGCGCGCACGCCATGCCCCAGTCGATCTCGACATTGGCGTAGCGCGCGACGTAGTACGACAGCATCTGGTCGTCGGCGCCGCCCAGCAGCGCGGGCGTGACGTAGTAGCCGAGCGCGAGGATGAACACCAGCAGCACGCCGGCGGCCACACCCGCGCGCGTCTGCGGCATCCACACGCGCACGAAGGCCTGCAGCGGCGGGCTGCCGAGCGACACCGCCGCGCGCATCAGCGTCGGCGGCACCGCGCGCATCGCGGCCAGCAGCGGCAGCACCATGAACGGCAGCAGCACGTGCGTCATCGAGATGACGACGCCGGTGCGGTTGAAGATCAGCGCCAGCGGTTCGGCGATCACGCCCGCCGCGATCAGCGCCTGGTTGACCAGGCCCTCGCGCTGCAGCAGCACGACCCACGCGGCGGCGCGCACCAGCACCGAGGTCCAGAACGGCAGCAGCACCGCGATCATCGCGAGCGCGGCCCGCTGCGGCGGCAGCGTCGAGATCCACCACGCGAGCGGGTAGCCCAGCAGCAGGCACAGCGCGGTCACCGCGGCCGACACGCCCAGCGTGCGCGCGAGGATGCGGCCGAACGCGGACTCGTCGGCCGGCACGCGCGCGATGCCCCCCTGCGCGTCGCGGCGCAGGTCGACCGCCGCGAGCAGGTCGTCGGGGTTGAACGCCGCGGCATTGCGCGCGATCGCGATCCACACTGCCGGGTCGGCCCAGCGCGCGTCGAACGCTTCGAGCGCGGCCGCGCGTGGGGCGGTCGGGTCGAAGCCGGCCGCGGCCGGGTCGTGGTGCAGCGCGCGCCACGTGCCCATCACCAGCGAGCGGGCGCCGGGCACGTCGCCGTTCAGACGGCGCGCGACGCCGCCGATGCGGGCGTCGTCGGTCGCGGCGAGCAGGTCGCGCTGCAGCGCGACGCGCGCGGCATCGGGCAGCGGCGCGACGCGGTCCCAGGCGTCCAGCGCCTGCGCGGTGGCGGGCAGCGCGGTCGCGACCTGCGGGTCGTGCACGGCACGCGCGAGCAGCGTGCCGATCGGCAGCAGCAGCGTGAGCCCGAGAAACACCAGCAGCGGCGCGACGAGCAGCAGCCCGCCGGCGGTGCGGCGACGGCGTTCGCGCCGCACCGCGCGTGCGAGCGTCGGCGCGTCGACGGCGGGCGGTGTCATCGCGCCCGCGTCACGGTGCAGTGCGCGGGGCGGCGCGACCCCGCGCGCCCGGCACGGTGGCCCGTCATCGGCCGACGCGCGCCTGGTGGCGTCGTGCGTGAGCGCGCCGCACGCCGTGGCAACGCGTCAGCGCGCGGCCCACGCCGCGAAGCGCTTCTCCAGTACCTCGCCCTGGTCGGCCCAGAAACGCGCGTCGAACTTCAGCGCGTCGGTCATGTTGGCCGGGGTCGACGGCAGGTGCTTCAGCGTCTCCGCGTCGATGCGCGCGACGGCCTGCGGCACGGTGGGGCCGTACGGCATCAGCCGAGCGAAGGCGGCCTGGTGGTCCGGCACGCCGGCCGTGGCGATGTAGCGCAGCGCGAGGTCGCGGTTGGGCGAGCCCTTCGGCACGGCCCAGTAGTCGAAGTCGTAGAGGCTGCCGGCCCACACGACCGCGAGCGGGCGGCCCTCGCGCCGCGCGGCGTCGATGCGGCCGTTGTAGGCCGACGTGATCGCGACGTCGTTCGCCACCAGCCACTGCACCGGCTGGGCGCCAGCCTCCCACCACTGCAGGTGCGGCGCGAGCTCGGTCAGACGGCGGAACGCGCGGTCGGCGCCGTCGCGCGTCGCGAGCACCTTGTAGACGTCGGCGGGCTTCACGCCGTCGGCCAGCAGCGCGAACTCGAGCGCGTAGCGCGCGCCCTTGCGCAGCCCGCGCTTGCCGGGAAACCGCTTCACGTCCCAGAAGTCGGCCCAGGTCTTCGGGCCGCCGCCGGGGAAGCGGCTCGTGTCGTAGGCCATCACGGTCGACCACATGAAGGCGCCGACGCCGCAGTCGTGCACCGCCGCCGGCAGGTACGCGGCCTTGCCGCCGAGCTTCGACCAGTCGACGCGCTCGTACAGGCCCTCGTCGCAGCCGCGCGACAGGTCCGGGCTCTCGACCTCGACCACGTCCCACGTGACCTTGCGCGCCTCGACCATCGCCTTCACCCGCGCCTGCTCGCCGTTGTATTCGACGGCCACGACCTTCGCGCCGCTGGTGCGCTCGAACGGTTCGTAGAAGGCCTTGCGCTGGGCCGCGCCGTTGGCACCGCCGAAGTTGACGATCACCAGTTCGGGGGCGGCGTGCGCGGTCGCGGCGCACGCGATCAGCAGCAGGGAAGACACGACGGGACGGATCATCGGCAGCTCCTCGAAGCAACGGACAGGCACGGTGCGACGCCGCTGCAGCGCGCCCCCCGGGGCGCGCGTCACGGCATGCGGACGGCGCAGGGTCTCATGCGTGCAGCCGCAGATGCGCCGGCGGGAACCGCAGCCACACGCTGGCTCCCGCATTGGCTACCGCTGCGTGGTCGAGCGGCCGCTTGACGGTCGCGACCGGTGCATCGGGCAGCCCGACCAGCGCGCAGCGCAGGCGCAGATGGTCGCCGAAGTAGACGCGGTCGACGACGCGCGCCGCGAGCGTGTCGGTGGCATCGGCCGGCGCGGCCGTCAGCACCTCGATGCGCTCGGGGCGGATGCAGCCCACTGCGGCGCTGCCGACCGGCAGAGCCTCGGCGTCGACGCCGCGCAGCGTCGGTGCGGCGCCGCCGACCGCAAGGCGCAGCGTGCCCGGCGGGTCCGTGGTCTCGCGCGCGGCGACGGTGCCGGGGATCTGCGTGCTGTCGCCGACGAAGCCCGCGACGAAGCGGCTGGCCGGCGCCTCGTAGAGCCGGTCGACGCGGTCGACCTGCTGCACGCGGCCGGCGTCGAAGACCGCGACGCGGTCGCTCATCGTCAGCGCCTCGGACTGGTCGTGGGTCACGTAGACGAAGGTCACGCCGAGCTGGCGGTGCAGCGCCTTCAGCTCGATCTGCATGTGCTCGCGCAGCTGCTTGTCGAGTGCGCCGAGCGGCTCGTCCATCAGCACCATGCGCGGCGAGAACACCAGCGCGCGGGCCAGCGCCACCCGCTGCTGCTGGCCGCCCGACAGCTGCTGCACGCGGCGCGCGCCGAGGCCGTCGAGCTGCACCATCGCCAGTGCGGCGTCGACCTGGCGCCGCTGCGCGTCGCGTGCGACCCCGCGCACGTCGAGCGGGTAGGCCACGTTGGCGGCGACGTCGAGGTGCGGGAACAGCGCGTAGTTCTGGAACACGACGCCGAAGTCGCGCCGGTGCGGCGGGGTGCGCGTGATCGGCACCCCGTCGAGCAGGATGTCGCCGACCGACGGGGTCTCGAAGCCCGCGAGCATCGCGAGCGTCGTCGACTTGCCGGAGCCCGACGGCCCCAGCAGTGTCAGGAACTCGCCGCGCCGGATGTCGAGATCGAGCGCCCGCACCGCCCAGGCACGGCCGTCGAAGGTCTTGCCGACCCCGACGAACCGCACCAGCGGTGCGGTGTCGGTCATCGGCGGGCGCGGCCGCCGACGGTCACTTCACGGCCTGCGCGAGCTGCTGGAGGATCGCCGGGTTCTCGAGCGTCGACACGTCCTGCGTGATCTCCTCGCCCTTGGCGAGCGAGCGCAGCAGGCGCCGCATGATCTTTCCCGAGCGCGTCTTCGGCAGGTTGTCGCCGAAGCGGATCTCGTCGGGCTTGGCGATCGGACCGATCTCCTGGCCCACCCAGTTGCGCAGCTTGGCGGCGACGTCGTGCGCCGCAGCGCCATCGGGACGCGCGCCCTTCAGCACGACGAAGGCCACGACCGCCTCGCCCTTGATGTCGTGCGGACGGCCGACGACGGCGGCCTCGGCCACCAGCGGATTGGAGACCAGTGCCGACTCGATCTCCATCGTGCCCAGGCGGTGGCCCGACACGTTCAGCACGTCGTCGATGCGGCCCATGATCCAGAAGTAGCCGTCGAGGTCGCGGTTGGCCCCGTCGCCCGCGAGGTAGTAGCGGCCCTGGAAGTCGTCCGGGTAGTAGCTCTTGCGGAAGCGGTCGGGGTCGCCCCAGATGGTGCGGATCATCGAC
>JALORJ010000005.1:21340-22509 GCA_025459035.1 Burkholderiales bacterium | reverse complement strand
CTCGCCGCGGACGGCGTCGAGGCGTTTCCGATCGGCGTCTTCCACTGGCACGGCACGCCTGTCGAGGGCCTCGTGCTGGGCTTCGCCGGCTTCGACGAGGCCGCGATGGCGCCGGCGCTCGACACGCTGGTCGCGGTGCTGCGCCGCTGCGAGCGCGCCGCCGCGTGACCTGCGCGCGCGACCGACGCGTCAGCCGTCCGGCAGCGCCGTCAGATCTCCCGGGAACCACTGCGCGAACTGCGGGCGCTCGGCGAACAGCCGCTCGGCGATGAACTGCCCGAGGCGTCGGTAGCTCTCCCACTGCGCCTCGTCGAAGAACTGGTCGGCGGTGGTCTCCTGCGGGAAGGTCGGGCTGCGCTTCGCGTACTCGCGCAGGTCGAGCGGAATGCCGTCGAGCAGCGACGGCTTCACGATCATCAGCACGCCGCAGGACGCCGGCTGCGACGCCGTCGCGGGGTACCGGACGCGGTACAGCAGCGCGCATTCGGCGGTGCGGATGTCGTGGCCGAAGAAGTTCTTCTCGTCGCCGAAGAGGCCGGCGTACGGCGCGTCGGCCTGGCACAGCGGTCCGGCGGCCAGCGCGGCGGCAGGGATCACCTCGAGGTGCACCCCCAGGTCGATGCGCGCCATGCGGATCAGGTTGCCCAGGTCCTCGAACGCGTAGTCGGGGTCGGCGCCGTTGTCGAGCGCGACGATGCAGCCCAGCCGACGCGCGAGCAGCGGCAGCACCGCGGTGTTCTCGTGGTGCCCGCCGTCGGTGAGGTACCAGTGCGTGTCGGCGATGCCGCGAAAGCGTGCGGCGAGTTCCTGCACCAGGCGCGTCTGCGTCGTGAACCACGTCGCCGCGAGCGCCTTGGTGCGCGGCGGCGCGACGCTGTCGTCGGCGTCGAACGGCTGCCAGCCGTCGGCGCCGCACGCCCACCAGTAGCCGGTGCGCACGTTCGCGAGGCCCGCCGCGAGCGACGTGCCGACGCTCGACTTGCGCCCGAGCCCGGTCGAGAACGCCGCACCGGAGATCGCGACCCAGTGCGGCAGCGTCAGGCGCACGTCGGGCGCGAACGTCGACCACGGCCGCGGGACGACCCCGGCGACGTGCACCCCGCTCGGCGCGACCGTCACCAGGCGTCCCTGACGCTCGCGCTGCGTCAGCGCGTCGGCTCCGATCACCG